>JAFUPS010000185.1 GCA_017481085.1 Clostridia bacterium
GCGGCTACGTGCTGCGCCGTCTGCTTCGCCGCGCGGCGCGTCACGGACGGTTGCTGGGCATCTCCGGTTGCTTCCTCGGCGAAGTGACTAAGGTGGTCATCGACTGCAACGAGAACTCCTATCCGGAACTGCGTGACAAGCAGGATATGATCCTCAAGCTCATCAACGTGGAAGAAGAAAACTTCGCCAAGACCATCGACCAGGGTCTGCAGATCCTGAACGATATGATGGATGCGGCAGACGGCAGCGTGCTTTCGGGCGAGGAGGCGTTCCGTCTGTACGATACCTACGGCTTCCCGCTGGATCTCACCAAGGAAATTCTGGCCGAGCGCGGCATGACCGCCGACGAGGAGACCTTCCGCCAGCTGATGCTGGAGCAGCGTGAGCGTGCGCGTAACGCGCGCAAGAACGCCGGTGCGGATGCGTGGCTTGGTCAGGCCGACATGGTAGCCGACATGACGGCTACTGAATTTGTGGGCTATACCGCCATGAGCACCGAAGCCAAGGTGCTGGCCATCGTAGAGGGCGATGCGCGTGTGGAATCCGCCGAGGCCGGTGCGGACGTCATCGTCGTGCTGGACAAAACGGCGTGCTATGCGGAAAGCGGCGGTCAGGTGGGTGATACGGCCGTTATCACCTCGGAGGGTACGACCGCTCGCGTGGCCGATACCAAGAAAAATCATCAGAGCGTGATCCTTCACTCGGTCAGCGTGACCGAGGGTACGCTGTCGGTTGGTGATACCGTCACGGTGACGGTGGATATCGACCGTCGCAAGGCCATCATGCGCAACCATACTGCGGCCCACCTGCTGCAGGCGGCGCTGCGCGAAGTGCTGGGCACTCACGTGGAGCAGGCCGGTCAGCTGGTAGACGGTAGCCGCGTACGCTTTGACTTCACCCACTTCCAGGCCATGACCGCCGAGGAAGTGAAAGCGGTGGAGGCTAAGGTGAACGGTTGGATTTTGGAAGCAACCGCAACCGACACGCGCGAAATGCCCATTGACGAGGCCCGTGCATTGGGTGCGATGGCCTTGTTCGGGGAGAAATACGGCGATATCGTGCGCGTGGTCAACGTACCGGGTGTCTCGGTGGAGCTGTGCGGCGGTACGCACGTAGCCAACATTGGTCAGCTCGGTCTGTTCCACATTCTGGGCGAGTCGTCCGTAGCGGCTGGCGTGCGCCGTATCGAAGCGGTCACCGGCACCAACTCCCTCACCTATCTGGCCGAACAGCAAGCGTTGATCAGCAATACCGCTGCGGCGATGAAGGTCAATTCGGCCGACGATATTGCGCGCCGCGCCGATCAGTTGATGAACGAACTGTACGCCACGCGCCGCGAGCTGGAAGCCGCGGAGTCCAAGCTGGCCGCCTCTCAGCTGGGCGATCTGCTGAGCAATGCGACTGAGATCGGCTCGCTGAAATTCGCGACCATGACCTTTGAAGGCACCGACAACGCGGGACTTCGCACCATGGCCGACCGCGTGAAGGGCACCATTCCGGAAAAAACGGTGGTGCTGCTCATCGGCAAAACGGCGGAATCGCTCAGCCTGGCGTGCGTTTGCTCTGCCGATGCCGTAAAGGCCGGTGCACATGCCGGCAACCTGATCAAGGCGGCTACGGCGGCCTGCGACGGCAAGGGCGGCGGCCGTCCGGACAGCGCCATGGGTGCCGGTAAGGACGTGTCCAAGCTGGAAGATGCCAAAAACGCAGCGGCTGCGGCGTTGACGGCCATGGTATAAAGGAGGACGCGCACATGGAAAACTGTCTGTTTTGCAAGCTGGCATCGGGTGAGATCCCGACTAACAAAGCCTATGAGGACGACAGCGTGCTGGCGTTTCACGACATCGCTCCGCAAGCGCCGGTACACATCGTGGTGATCCCGAAGGCGCATATTGCCGACGGCGTACGCGATATCAACGCCGATAATGCCAACACGGTAGCGCATATCTTCGAGGTCATTCCGCAGATCGCGCAGGCCGCCGGCATCACCGATTACCGTATTGTGAGCAACAATGGCGATGATGCCGGGCAGACCATTCCCCACCTTCATTTTCACATCCTCGGCGGTAGACGCCTTGGGGAAATGGGGTAACGCGTGAAATATGTAGTGATGGACCTGGAATGGAATGGGTCCTGGTCGAAAAAAGCACACGGATATTTCAACGAGATCATTGAGATCGGTGCGACCATGCTGGACGAAAACATGCAAAAGCTGAGCGGCTTTCATGCGATGATCCGGCCGGTGGTCAGTAAAAAGCTGACCAATCTGGTCACCGATCTGACCGGTATTGAAGCGGATGAACTGAAAGACGGCGTTTCGTTTGAACAAGCCATGGCACAGCTCACCAAGTGGATTGGCAACGACGAAACGGTGCTTCTCACCTGGAGCAACACCGATCTGCTGGTGCTGGTGGAAAACTACCGCTATTTCTTCCATCAAACGCACATTCCGTGGCTACACAGCTATGCGGATGCGCAGGCGTATTGCCAAAGCTTGGTGGAATGCGAAAAAGGACATCAGTTGGGGCTCAGCCGCGCGTGCGAAATGCTGGACATCTCTCACGACGAGCTGACAGCTCACCGTGCGCAGGACGACAGCGAAATGACCGCCCGTGTAGTGGCCAAGCTGTACGATGCGGAAAAATTCGCTGCTTTCCTGCAGCCGGCCAACCAAGAGTTTTACAAATGGCTGACCTTTAAACCGTACGTTATTAAAGATATTCACGATCCGTCGGTAAAACGCGGGTATCTGTCCTTCCGCTGTACGGCCTGCCATCGACGGTTACGGCCGAAAAAGGATTGGAAATTCTTCAATCAGCATTTCTTTGCGGAGATGCAATGCACCGGCTGCAACAAGGAATATACGGCCCGTGTGCAGATCAAGCAGAAATTCGATTGTGTAGCTGTTAAACGGAAGCTCACCGAAAAAGTCCCCAAACCGGCCGAGCCGGAAACCATAACACAAGGAGAGAATTAATCATGGCTAAGAAAACCCCGAAGATCCTCGAAGAATTCAAAACATTCGTCATGCGCGGCAACGTGCTTGACCTGGCCGTTGGCGTGATCGTCGGCGGTGCGTTCCAGAAGATCGTCACCTCGGCGGTCAACGACCTCATCATGCCGTTCATCGGTCTGATTACCGGCGGCGTCAACTTCAACGAGCAGTTTGTGGTACTCAAAGGTCAGGAGCTCATCGACGCGGCTGTGGAAGCCGGTACGGCGGTGGCTACCGCTGCGGACGCTACGGCGGCCGGTGCCACTGTGTTTGCCTACGGCTCGTTCATTACGGCGATCATCGATTTCCTCATCATGGCCATCATCGTGTTCCTGCTCGTCAAGGGCATCAACAAGCTGAACGGTCTTGGCAAAAAGAAGGAAGAAGAACCGGTCCCGGCGGCGCCGACCACCAAGGTATGTCCGTATTGCCGTAGCGAGATCGCTATTGAAGCGACCCGTTGCCCGCACTGCACCTCCGAAGTGGAATAAGCGAACATATAAAAACATCCCTGCCACCAACGTGACAGGGATGTTTTTTGTATATTCGATCACAGCACTGCCAGCAGCACCATTTCGATAATGCCGAGCAGAATAAATACCATAACGCCCTTGATGCCGAGCTTGCGCATCTTGAAACGGTACAAGAATCCGGCAGACATCAACAGCATCAATACGCCGAACAGCCACGGAAATACCAGCGGAATGACCTTATACAGCAGGAAGAACGCCGGCAGGATGAGCGTAACGGACGCTAACGGCAATCCGATATGTACCTGGCGATGACGACCTCCGGTCGCCTTACGCTCCGCATCGGTAACGTGCAAATAGCTTAGACGAATAACACCGGCCAACAGGTACACCAACAAAAACGGTAAAAACCACACCGAATCCATGCCGGTGCGATAGCCGATCGCCAACGGCAACAACACAAACGCGGACAGATCGCTGATAAGATCCAGCGTGCGACCGAAATCGGTTTGCTCCGGTGTCAGTAGTTTGGTCTTGGCGATCTTGCCGTCGAACAAATGGAAAGCACCGGCTATCAGCAGGCAGTAGACCGACACCAACGGCAATTGCCAAAACACCGAGCAACAAATACCCAGCATACTCACGACCAATCCACCCAGCGTGGCAATGATGGAATAGTTATAAAAGCCCAGCACGTATTTGCTCAGATCAAATTCCTTCGGATCCTGTTCAGTCTCCTGCGTATACCCCGCCTTCGTGCGAGTGATCGGTTGTTCATTCATCGGAAATTCCTCCTTGCATTGCCTCATAGGCCATCACAGCCGCTTGCTCGCTGACCGTGCAGGTCATAAGGTAGATCGGAATATCGGCCATCAGCCGGTCAATGAGCTCCAGCATCTGCGCCATTCCCTCTTCGGCGCGGGATTTGGCCATCTGGGTATACAGCCGCACCGATGCCTCCGCATCGTCTGCTCTCGCAATGTGGTTGCTTGGACCTTTTTCCACAAAACAGATGGCGCGAAGCGGAACACGCTCGTTGCGGCTAATGTCATACGTGCCGCTCCACGGTGTACCGTACGCCCACCAACGACCCTCGTCGTCCACGCGGAGCGCCGGCTTATCGTCGTTGAGCAGATATGACCCGGGGAAACGTTCCAGCCACAGCGCCGTGTGCGTGCTTTTACCGCCGCCGGATGGTGCGGAAAACAAATAAGCCCGACCGTCTACCACCACCGCCGATGCATGCAACACCAAACCGTTATACGACAACAGATCGCGGGCAAAGCGACCGCCGGTGAGCATATACCGCCAATCGTCCTCGCTCAGCTCCGGATGCAGCTCACGCTCCCTGGCTACGGAGGCCTCCGCCACGTCGATGACAATATCGGGCTCCCCCTCGAAATTGGCGCGATACGCCTCTGCCTGCTGTTGTGTGCGTCCCTCGCAGGCCATGCGGACCTTGAGATCGGCTATGCAATAATCCTGCAAACAACGCACCTCCTTTTGGCCGTTTGGGGTATTATACCATATAAATATGCGTTTGTCAAAATTTGTGGCAAAAGTGTGTAAAATAGAGTTACAAAAGTGTTACTTGAATTTCTGTCGGATGTGACTTATAATAAATTGAACACTGGTAAATTATAAAACAAAGGAGGAATGCGTGATGTCCACACCCAACCGGGGATATCTGGTAGTCAAACGTGTATTTGACTTCGTGCTGTCACTGATTGCGGTAATCATGCTGTTCCCTATTGGCGTTATTTTGGCAATCGTTTCGGCCATCGACACGAAGGCCACTCCTTTTTTTGTTCAAACGCGCATTGGTAAAGACGGCAAGGAATTCCGTTGCATGAAATATCGCACCATGAGCAAAAGCGCCCCGAGCAACGTGGCAACCTGTGATCTGGAAGCAACACTCTATATCACGCCGGTCGGTAGCTTTTTGCGCAAGACCAGCTTGGACGAACTGCCGCAGCTCATTAACATTCTGCGCGGCGATATGAGCATCGTCGGTCCGCGACCCATCATTCCGCAGGAGGCAGAGCTCATTCATCTGCGCAAATTGCATGGTGCCGAGGCGGTACGCCCGGGTCTTACCGGTTGGGCGCAGATCAACGGGCGCGATAATCTGAAGGCTCCGGCCAAAGCGGTGATGGACGGCTATTATGCTCGTCACGTCAGCCTCAAGATGGATCTGGATATTCTGTTCCGCACGGTGGCGTATGTGGTATCGTCGGAGGACGTGGTGGAAGGCCATACCGACACCAACCACAAATCTTCCGCACAGTTTATCCTCAACACCAGACCGTATCCATGATAGTAAAAAATCCTCTCATCCGGCCGGATGAGAGGATTTTTTGTTGCCTTACAATCAATCAACCGTGAACATGGTGCGCACCAGCTCTTCGGCGAACAGGCGGTTCATTTCACGGGTGGGGTGATTGAGACGGTTGGACAGCAGCTCGGTCACGTTGACGCCGCTTTCGTGCAGCTTCTTCCAGATGGCGTAGCAATCGCACAGCGGCACGTTTTTCTGCTTACACAGCGCACGGACAGCATCCATGTGTGCGTCCATCAACCCGTCGTTTTGCAGAAACGCCATCATCTCGCCAAGCTCCTTAAACTCCGGCGGCAAATGAGGGCTGATCTCGGTGCTCATCATGTTGGGCGTCATAAAGATCAGCTCGCTGCCGGCGGCACGGACTTGATCGAAGATCTCCGACAGCGCCGACGTATAGGTCTCAATGCTATCCGGGTTACCGGAGCAATCGTTCAGGCCGAAGCAGACGACCGTCAGATCCGGCTGGTGGCGCAGCACGTCGCGTTCCAATCGCGCCAGGCCGTTGGGAGCACGCGTACCGCTGATACCGGCGTTGACGATGTTGATGGGCGTTTCCGGAAACAGCATCGTCAGCAGATCGAACACGTACCGATGATACGAATGCTGCTGATCGAAGACCGTCTCGAGATCGCCGTTCAGCTTTTTATATACTTCAAAACAACCTTGCGTAACGCTGTCGCCCAAAAAGGCAATGGTCACACCCTCGTGCTCCGTGACGTTTTGCGATTTCTTTGCCATTTTCTGAATAATTTTCATATTATCCGTCCTTTCTGATCTCAAAACGATGGCTACCGGGCGATACCGGCTGCCCCTTGAAGGTGGCCTTGATACCCTCCGGTACGGTGACCGTATACACAAACCGATCACCGCACAGCTCCCACGCTGCCTCTACACGTCCGCGGACGGTATCGACCGAGCCACGTACAAAGCCGATCTCCTCGATAAAATGCGGCGTGAAGGTCAGCTCAGCAAAGCCGGGCTTGGTGACGCTGATACCCAGCAGCGATTTGTGCAACCACGCCAGCACGTTGGAGAACATATGGTGGTTATGCGAGCCGACGTCCTTGCCGTCCCACACCTCCCACAACGTGGTAGCGCCGTCCCGATACCAGGTCTTATAACCGGGCTCACTCTGCGTGATAAGGCGGTAGACCGTCTCGGCAAAGCCGCAATCGGTAAGCGCTTCGTTTAAGTACTGAATGCCCACCATACCGCAGGTGAGCATACCGTTTTCGCGATCGACCGTCGCCTTCAGTTGGTCGGCCAGCACCTGCTTGTCCCGGTACAGACCGGCGCACAGCATCATCGCCACCGAGGTCTGCTCGTCTACCTTTGCGCGACCGTCGGCATCCAACCAGGTCTCCAAAAATCCCTGCCTTTTATCGGACAGCTTCTGTTGCCACCGCGTAGCGTCATCCCCTGCCAGCTCATGCGCGAGCGCCGTTATGCGGAGCGCCTTAATGAGATAGAAATCCAAAATAAATTCCAGCGGAATGAGCGGACTGTTGCCGTTACCCTGCCAATCGCTTAACGGGAATGGGAATTTTTCTGCAATCTTCTCTTCCAAGAACGCGGCGTAGCGCTCCAGATACGGCAACGCCTCGGTCAGCATACGGCTGTTGCCGGTATATTGATACACACGGTAAGGCAGCTCGTACAGCAAGCAATCGCACACCGGACCGTGGTTGAAGCCCCAATCGGGTGACGGCACCACGCCGGGCATGGAACCATCCTCCGCCATAGCCGCCTTGATATCCTCGTACCATTTCTCATACAGCGGCACAATATCAAAATTGATCAGCGTTTGCTCGGCCGATGCCTGCGCATCGTTGGTCCAACCGAGCTTTTCACGGGTGGGGCAATCGGTCAGACTCCAGAACATATTGGAATGGGTGGAACGGATGCCGGCCTCATAGATGTAATTGAGTATCGGGTCACCCGACGTAAAGGTGGAGCGACGGGCCACATCCTGATGCACGAAGTACGCGGTAACCGCATCGGGCGACGGCTTGGTCGGCAAGCCCGTGATGCGCACGTAGCGGAACCCGAAGTAGCAAAAATGCGGCTTGAAGGTATCCACGCCGCCGGAGGCAATCACCGTATTTTTCTGGAACGGCGATTCGGGATAATACCACGGCGCATCCATAAAATTGTGCTTGGGCTGGCTGTGCTCATCCAGCTCCTCCGCGTGAAACAGGCAGATCTCCTGCCCGCGCGGCGCTTGCAGCGTGATACCGACATAACCGGATATCGTCACGCCAAAATCCACCAAAAAGTCGCCATCCACCTCGGTGACGGATACCGGACGGATCGTTTCCGCTTCGCGCACCGGCTGACACGGCGTGAGCCGCAGCTCGCCGGTCACCGGCTGTTGCCGCAGAATAACGGGCTGCCAATCGCTGTCGTCGTAACCGGCGATCATCCACGAGGGATCGAGCTTCCGCATATCGACCGTTTCGCCGCTGCGCAGATGATTATACACGACGTGCGAATGCTCCCGCGAGGTCTTCCAGCTACCGTCGCTGACCACCGCGAGCTCCCCATCCACCGTCAAGGATAGCAAAAATTGCGGCGCATCGCGCCACGAAACCTGCGGATAATGCCATGCGCTTTCGAACGATTCGTTGAAAAAGCCGTTGCCGGCAATTACACCGATCACGTTTTTCCCCGGCTGAAGCAGGGCGGTAACGTCGTAGACGTTATACCATAAAATCTTGCGATAGTCGCTGACCGGCGAAATAAACTTGTCCTCGGTTATCGGTTTTCCGTTAACGTACACGCAGGCAAAACCGGGACTTTGCACCGCCAGCTGTGCAGAGGTCACCGTCTCCGGCAGCGTGAATTCCTTGCGGAACAACGGTGCCGGATCAATCGCGGCATACGCCGACGGGAGCTCTTGTGCTTTTATGTATCCGGCATTGCCGAAAACAGAGCGGCTCATACAAACATCCCCTTTTTATTTCTGGCTTTATTATAAAAAGATTACACCTCTTTGTCAACAAAAAACGCACAAAAGAGATCCCCTCTCACCGATTGAGTGAGAGGGGATTTTTTCAGCATTTGCAGCCGCTGTTGGGCGGGAAGAATTCGTCCACCGGGAACGACAGCTTGCGGAACGCATCGCACGGGCTGTCGCTACAGCCGGCCGGCGTGCATTCCTTGCACGGCATGCAGTAGTCGTACACCGGCACCAGCATCTGCACGTTACGAATGAGCTGCACGATGCTGAACACGCCGATGCTGACCAACAGCACGTGACCGTTTTCGGCGGTTTCGCAGCACAGACCGCCGCAGCAGCACAAGCAGCAATCCGGCGGCGGGCAGCAGTAGCACTTGCAGCTGCGTGCGTCCTCCAGCTTGGCGCACAGCATGACCGGATCGGCCACCTGCACACAGCAACGCGGCAGCGATTGCTGCGGCTGGATCTCGGTCGGTGCCGAGCAGAAGTCCGCCAGCTTGCCGTCGTTGCAGAACACACGGACGTTGCCCTCGCTGCCATACAGAATGACCTTTTTCTCGGTGGTGGCGATACCGCGCACCGTCGTGGTCGGCTGACCGCGACCGATGCAAAGCTCCACCGTCACCTCGAAGCAGTAGGTCAGATCGCAGGCGTAATACCCGCGGTTGAAGGGAAGTGCCTCTACGTCGATGGTGACGTGATGTACCTCCACTTTTCGCACCCGCGCACTGGCCGCGCAGTCGATCAGCTGCTGATCATGCTCGTTGAAGTAGACCCGCAGGTCCTCGAAGCAATCCTTATCCGCGCAACTGTCGTATACACGCCCGGCGTCGATGCAGACGGCATCCTGACAGAGACCGTCTCGTTTTTCAGCCATTTCCAACTCCCCCAATCCGAGCGCCGCCGGCTTTGTGCGGCTCTCCCATAAGTAAGCATACCGCGCAGGGGCGGCTGCTTCACTGCCATCGTATGTGCCGATGGACACACTGGTGAAAAACTTTTTTCAATTTTCCCCTTGACAATCGCACACACTTGTTGTATGATGCAAGTGTACTAGTTCGATTAGTACAGTTTGGAGGTGCAACTATGATCCAGTTGGATTACAAAAGCAGCGTGCCGATCTGTGATCAGATCGTCAACGGCGTTATCCGCTTAAAAGCACTCGGTGTGCTGAAAAGCGGCACGCAGTTGCCGTCGGTGCGGCAGCTTGCCATGCAGCTTTCGGTCAATCCCAACACCATCCAGAAGGCCTACGGTATTCTGGAGACCAACGGCATCCTCTGCTCCGTCAAGGGTAAAGGCTCGTTTATTTCGGGCGATGAGAACGCGGAGGCCGCGGTATTAGCGCGCGCCAAGGCCAATTTCCGCGAAGCCGTCGCCAAAGCACGCGAGCTCGGGTTGACGGATGCACAGCTTATGGAGATGATCAACGAAAAAGGAGATGAGACAGCATGATCAAAGGCATCGGACTGACCAAAGTGTTCGACAGCAAAACGGCGCTGGATTGCATCAATTTTGAAATTCAGGACGGATGCATTTACGGTCTGATCGGCTCAAACGGTTCGGGTAAATCCACTCTGCTCCGTTTGATCTCGGGTGTGTATGCGCCGGATGGCGGTACCATCACCGTCGACGGTGAACCCATCTATAACAACGCTGCCGTCAAAGCACAGACGGCGTTTCTGGGCGATACGCCGTATTATCTGCCGCAGTCGAATTTGAAAGAGATGGCGGCGTTTTACAAAAGCGTATACGCCTCGTTTGACGAGAGCGTTTACCGGCGATTGCTGGAGCTGTTCCCCATTGGCGAAACAGCGAAGATCGCCACCATGTCCAAGGGCATGCAGCGGCAGGCGGCGCTTATCCTCGCCATTGCGACCTCGCCACGCTATCTGCTGCTGGACGAGGCGTTTGACGGATTGGACGTGGTGATGCGCAAGGTGCTTAAGGGCATCCTTATTGAAGGTATGGAAAGCCGCAACATGACCACCATCATCGCCTCGCACAACATCCGCGAGCTGGAGGATCTGTGCGACCACGTCAGCCTTATCCACAACGGCGAAATGCTGTTTAACGATTCCACCGAGCATTTGAAGGGCAAGCTGCATAAAGTACAGCTCGCCTGCACCGTGCCGCCGCATCCCTCGGTATTTGCCGAGCTGGAGGTGCTCAAGACCGAGCAGACCGGTCTGCTTACGCAAATGGTGGTGCGCGGCGACAAGCATCACATTTTGGAGGTCTGCCAAACGCTCGACCCGCTGTTTGTAGAATGCCTGGAGCCGAGCTTAGAGGAAATGTTTATCTACGAACTGGAGGTGAACGGCTATGATGCGCAATCCCTTACTGAATAAGCACATGCCGGCGCTCAACCTGTTTTTCTTCACCGTAAAGAAAAATCTGCCGCTGATGCTGCTGGCATTGGCTGTCATGGCGCTGGTCAACCCCGGTCTGATCGTCACACAAATCGTGGATACGTTGGACAGCATCGGCTTTAAGCAGCCTTACGATATGACTGACGTGGTCACGGTCGTCGGTGTCGGTACCACGGTCACCACCTCCCTGATGGCCATGCTGCTGTGCCTCATCAATTTCTCGTATCTGTACAAAAAATCGGCCAGCGACGTGTATCATGCCCTTCCGGTATCGCGTACCAAGCTGCTGCTGGCGCGGTTCTTCGGCAGCATCGTTCCGGCACTGGCACCCATGCTGTTGTCGTACGTTTCGCTCACGTGCATGGGGCTCATCGACCGCGTCAATCTCAACTTCGGCGACGTGTGGCTACACGCCCTCACCAACGTAGCCATCCTGCTGCTGTGTGCCGCCTTCACCATGATCTTTCTGGTGTGCGCCGGCAACATGTTCAGCTTTTTCGCCTCGATCATCGGTGTGAATATCAGCATTCCGATCATCGTATACATCGGCATGTCGCTGTGCGAAAACTATCTGTTCGGCTTTGTGCAGGACGAAACCATCGTCTACAACTGCACGCCGGTGCTGTACGGCTTTTCGCAATACCGTTTCCTGGGCGCAGCAGATGGCTGGACCTCCATTTTGTGGTCGTTGCCGGTCATACTGCTATTGACGGTCATCTGCCTGGGTGTATCCATTCTGCTGTACAACCGCCGCAAGAGCGAAAAATCCGGCGAGACGTATGCGTTTAAATTCGTGTACTATATCGTTGCGGTGCTGCTGGCGTTCATCGGCGCGTTTGCGGTAGGCTATATCTTCTCGGAAGGTGACTTCGATCTCGCGTTTTGGGTGTTCGGTCTGGCAGGCGGCATTCTCACCGCCATCGCATTTGGTGCTATTACCGACAAGGGCTTTAAAACGGTCAAGCGGTCGGTCATTTTGGGCGGCTGTGCGTACGTCATCATGCTGCTGTTTACCTTTGGCATCATCCTCGATATCACCGGCTACGAACAGCGAGTGCCTGCAGTAGAGGATGTGAAATCGGTAACCGTCGGTGACAGCCGTCATTCAATGTCCGATCTGGTGCTGGACGATGCCACCACGGTGGTGGCACTGCATCAGTCGTTTATCGACAATCATCACAGCGAATACGACGAGCACGTCGGGCGCATCACGCTGGAATATACGCTCAAAAACGGCTCGACCGTGGCGCGGGAATACGTGCTGTCCAGCGAGAAGGAATATGACGAATACCTGGCAATGGTATCCTCCGATTCCTACCGCAAGGCGGTGACAGAGGAGCTTAACGAGTTGTATGCTCCCCACATTCTGGAGCGCAGCTTCTCCATCGAAACGTACTGCTATAACGAGCTGACCAACGAAGACGAGGCCTACACGCTGACCTTAGACGACGCACAGCTGGCAGAGTTCCTGGAGCTCTATTTCCGTGAGCTGGCGGTGGCAGATCGCCGCGGACTCACCGGCTATGCCGGCGGTATGCGCACCAATTATTATCTAAACGGCTCCGGTCTGTCGGCCGGCAACAGCCACTCCTCCGGCAGTTACGATTACCGCAGCTTCTATATGCATCTGATCATCTCGCCGACCATGACGGAGACCAACCAATATCTAGCCGCGCTGAAGCTGGATATGGATCTCGCCAAGGTGGAGGGTTAAGCTGTGAAAAAGAAGCCGATCAATCAAAAACGGCGGCAAACGCTGTTGGTACTGGGGCTGGCCCTACTGCTCAGTCTGCCGGTCATTCTGGCAAAATTCCTGCCGAAGAAATAACAAAAAATCCCACCCGTGAGTGCAATGTCATTAAGAAAAGAAAGTTGGTCATTCTGAGGAGGGCGTAGCCCGACGTGAGAATCCGTCTGTTATGGACAACGGATTGCCACGGTCGCTATGCTCCCTCGCAATGACGGACTATCCTAATGACATTGCCCGAGAGGGTGGGATTTTTTTGATTTACACCTTTTCCAGCTTGGCGTATTTGCCCATCAGCTTCTTGCGCCCGACCTTGTCGAACGCGACGGTGAGCAGCACGTCGCTGCCCATGGGCGTGGCGTCCTCGATCACGCCGTTGCCAAAGGCGCTGTGCCGCACCGCATCGCCGGCTTTCCAATCACAAGCCGGTGCCGACGGCGCTGCCGGCTTAGGCGTGGCGGCAGCGGCAGCCCACGAGGGCCTCGCCGCAGCCGGTGGCGGCTCTTGCGAATAGCTCTCGTAATCCGGCATGACCGACGATTCATACGCCGGACGCACGGACGAGCCACCATAGCGGCTGCCGGCATACGAGCTGCCGCCGTAGCGTCCGCCGCCGAAATCGCCGTCGCCCCACGCACGCGTGGTGGTCTTACGCGTCAGTTGCAGCACCTCGCCCGGGATGGTATTCAAAAACCGCGACGGTCGGTTGCGGTTAGTCTGGCCATACAGCATACGGCTGGTAGCATTGGTGATATACAGCCGTTCACGCGCACGGGTGATCGCCACGTAGCACAAGCGGCGTTCTTCCTCGATTTTATCCGGCTCAAACATGGTCTGCAGGCTGGGGAATACCCCATCCTCCATGCCGGGTAAAAACACCGTGGGGAATTCCAGACCTTTGGAGGCGTGCATGGTCATCATGACCACCGCATCTGCCTCCCTGTCATAGTTGTCCACGTCGGTCATCAGCGAGGCTTCCTCCAGAAATCCGGCCAACGTCGGCTCGCCGCCCTCGCATTCGCGTTCATAAGCAATGAGGGACGACTCCAATTCCTTCAGGTTTTCTACGCGGCCGGCTTCGGCTTCGCCCTGCAGCTCCCACATCTGTTTATAGCCGGTGGCTTCCAGCATTTCTACGTAGATCTCATGCGGCAGGATCTCCGGGTCCTCCAGCTTTTCGCGCAGCAGCTCCAGCATGGCGATAAAGCCCTTGATCTTGGCAGCCGCACGCGAGATATCGGCGTATTCGTCCGCATGGACCAACACCTCGTACAACGGCAGGCTTTGCTGCTCGGCAATGGCAGCCGCACGCTCCAGCGTGGTATCGCCGATACCGCGCCGCGGTTGATTGATAATACGGCGCAAGCTGACGGCATCGGTCGGATTACACAGCACACGCAGATAGGCCATCGCATCACGCACTTCCTGCGTATCGTAGAACCGATGACCGCCGAAAATACGGTAGCTCACACCCGAGCGCACCAACGCCGTTTCAATGGCATTCGACTGCGCATTGGCGCGATAGAGAATGGCAAAATCGCGCAGCGAAGCGCCCTTTGCCACTTTATCGAGAATGGTCGAGGCGATCCATTTGGCCTCTTCCTCCCCGTTATCGAAGGTGACAACGTCGATCTTTTCGCCGTCCGGATTAGCGGTCCACAGCGTTTTTCCTTTTCGCTGTTTATTGGCGGCAATGACGTTGTTGGCCGCCGACAAAATGCGACCGGTGGAACGGTAGTTCTGCTCCAAACGGATGGTCTTACAACCCTCAAATTCATCCTCAAAGCTAAGGATATTCTCAATGGTCGCACCGCGGAACTGGTAGATGCTCTGATCATCATCGCCCACTACGCACAGATTGCGTGAACGCTCGGCCAGCATGCTGACCAAGCGGTACTGTGCGTGGTTCGTGTCCTGATATTCGTCTACCATGATGTATTCGTACCGCTTCCGGTACCGCTCCAGCACGTCCGGACAGGTCTGGAACAACAGCACCGTCTGCGACAGCAGATCGTCAAAATCCATGGCGTTGGCTTCCTTCAGCCGTGCCTGATAGGTCGCATAGCATTCCGCAATGCGACGGCGACGGGGATCGGCCGAAACAGTAGCGGCATAGCCTTCCGGCGACAGCAAGCTGTCCTTTGCGCGGCTGATCTCGGCCAAAATCGTTTTATGCGGCAGCGATTTTTCCTCGATGCCACGCGATTTCATGATCTCCTTCATCAACCGACGACTATCGTCGGTATCGTAGATCGTGAAGTGCTGTGTGAATCCCAGGCGCTCCGCATCACGTCGCAAAATACGCGCACAAAACGAGTGGAACGTGCCGGCGGTGACGTCGTTACCCTCTTCCCCAAGCCGCGAGACAAGGCGCTCTTTCAGCTCACCGGCGGCCTTATTGGTAAAGGTGATGGCTAAAATGCGCCACGCCGGGCAGGGGTCGACCGCCAGTAGCTGTAACAACCACGGCGACGGCTCGGCCCGGCCCTCGGCACAGGCGCGAAGCTCTTCCAGATCCTCCGGCGTGTGCGGCGGCACAACGTCGCTGTTATAGGCACGGCCAAACTGCACGAGGTTGGCAATACGGTTAATAAGTACCGTCGTCTTACCCGAACCGGCACCGGCCAGAATAAGCAACGGGCCGTCTACGTGAAACACCGCCTCACGTTGCTGGGCGTTCATGCGGGAAAACGCGCGGTCTAACACAGCGCGCCGCAACTGTACAAAAGCGTCCATAGATCGTTTTCGTCCTTTATGATAAATTTCGGTTATATTATACCATAAAAGAGGCGAACTCGCAAGAGCGAAAGCGGCATAATTTCGCATATTCCGTAAATACTGAAAGAAAAAGGAGGGCTTGCGGATGCCGACCGATTTTGAACAACTCACACAGAAAATGCAGCAGGTGCTGCAACCCGAAAACAGCTTTGACGTAGAGGAGCGCCAACTGCTCATCGGGGATCGCCGTGCCACGGCTTGGTTTGTGGACGCGATGACCAAGGACGACGTGCTCGAACGCTTGCTTTCACACATGGTGACCCTCACAGCCGAGCAACTGGCCGGTATTACCGCCGAGCAATTTGCCAAGCGACACGTCCCTTATACGCAGGCCACACCGGAGCAGGATGCACAAACAGCAGCGGTGCAGATTTTGGCCGGACAAACGGCGTTGCTGATAGAGGGGTTTGACGCATACCTCATCATCGACCTGCGTTCGTACCCCATGCGTACGCTGAAGGAGCCGGAGGAAGACCGCGTGATGCTGGGTGCGCACGACGGCTTTTGTGAGTCGGTGAAAACCAACATTGCGCTGGTGCGGCGGCGTATCCGTTCCACCGATTTCCGGGTACAGCACCGGGTGGTAGGCAGTAAATCACACACCGACGTGGCGGTATGCTGGCTGGAGGGCATCGCCAAGCCGGAGGACGTGCAACTGATTTTGCAAAAAATCGAGCGCATCGACGTCGGCAGTCTATCGATGGGGCACGAAAGTCTTTCGGAAGCGATGATAAAACCCAAATGGTTCAATCCGTTTCCGCAATTCCGCTATACCGAGCGTCCCGACCGCGCCTCAGCCGCCATAGCAGAAGGGAAGGTGCTGGTGATGGTGGATAACTCCCCCATCGTCAGTATGCTACCCACCTCGTTACCGGATTTTGCACAGGATACCAACGAGTATTACTTTGGACCGAATATCGGCACCTTCCTGCGATGGGTGCGTGCGCTGATCATTTTGGTATCCCTGTTTCTTATTCCGATATGGTATACCGCGGAAATTTACCCCACCGACGACCGTTGGAAGATTTTTATGGAGCTGATGATCGCCGAGCTGGTATTGGACGCTGTAAAGCTTGCTACCTTGCATACCCCATCTTCCATGGGCGGTATGTTCGGTATCATCGGCACGCTGATTTTGGGGGAGTTTGCGGTAAACAGCGGGCTCTTTGGCGAAGGCGTTTTACTGCTGATGGCCTTTCAGGCGGTCGCCACCTTCGTGCAACCCAGCTTTCCGCTTGGATACGCCTTTAAGTTCTACCGATTACTACTCACCGTGCTGGCCGCTTTACTGGGCTGGTGGGGCTTTGCAGGCGGTGTGATCATCCTGTTGGTGACCGCCGCCACCACCAAGAGCATCGGTGGCGAGGGGTATCTGGCACCGTTTATCCCCTTCCGACCGGCTCAGCTATGGCGGTTGCTTTCTCGCAGACGCATCCACAAGGACAACTCGTAAAAGCAAAAGTGGCAAGGCTTTCGCCTTGCCACTTGTTTGTTTTTTTGATTTCCGAAAACTTACCCCTGCTTGTAATCGCTATACACTTTAAGAAACTCCGCATGGGCCTGCTCACAGCCGGCAACCACCGAGCAATCGCGCCGCAGGTTGACCGGTTGGTCATCCACGGTGGTGATCTTGCCGCCGGCCTCGGTCACGATGACACTACCGGCCGCATAGTCCCACGGGCGCAGAATCAGCTCGAAAAACATATCCAACCGCCCGGAAGCTACATAGCACAGATCCAACGCACCGGAACCGGTACGACGAATGTCCATGCTCTTTTCGAACACACGCTGTGCCAGTGCAAAGGTATCCTGCATGTATTCCAGATCATACGGGCAGGTACCAAACCCGACGATGGAATCTTCCAATCCCACGCGGTTGACGTGAATAGGCATGCCGTTCAAATAAGCGCCACTGCCCTTTTCGGCATAAAACAGCTCATCCAGATAGGGATTATACACCACACCGATCACCGGCGTGTTGTCTTTGACTAATGCCACCGAGATACAGCTATGATGAAAATCGTGCGCGAAGTTGGATGTGCCGTCGATCGGATCGACCACAAAGCACCAGCCACTGCTCATCGGCTGGTTCTTCTGCTCCTCACCGATAAACTGCGCTTCCGGCATCAGCTCGGCCAGTTTATCAAACAACTGGGCCTGCACTTCAATATCGCACGCGGTACACAGATCGCGCTTGCTGGTCTTTTGACGGATAGCCATTTTAGAAATATCGGCCTGGCGGATCAACCGACCGGTCTCACGTACGGCCGCCATGATTTCACTAAGCATAGAGAGATTACCTCCGTTTCTTACTGGGAGTTTATTATACCATAAGTGAGCCGAACGCGCAACGGTTTTTATAAGAAAATTTGTTTTGCACCGCACGGCAATAGATTTTGGTGCGGCGATGCGGAATTCGGTTCTCTTATGGTATACCACATCCTTTTGGATTTGTAAAGTCACATCTTCGTAACCGACCCCATATATTGACAGTGAGACTACACGCGAAAGGACGATGACCATTATGGACACATTTGCGGTAATTGGCGGTGACAGACGGGCCATTGGGCTGACCGAGGCACTTGCCACCGATGGATTCCCGGTCATCGCCGCCGGATTTGCGTATGCCGAGTTGCCTGCCTGCGTGACCGGTTGCACGCAACTATCACAGGCAGTAGCGGCCGCCGATCACATTCTGCTGCCACTACCGGTCTCCAAGGATGACGAAACGCTGTATCTCCCCTTTGCGCGCGAAACCAAAACGCTGGTGACGCTGTTTCCGCTGATTCGGGAAGGACAGACGGTATTTGGCGGTCTTGTCAGCCCGGCGGTGGCCGCGCAAGCCGCCGAATGCGGTGTGCAGATTCTCGATTATTTTGCCGAGGAGGAGTTGGCGGTGCGCAACGCCGTGCCTACTGCTGAGGGGGCGTTGCAGATCGCCATGGAAGAGCTACCGATCACGCTGGCAGATAGCCGGTGTCTGATCACCGGCGGTGGCCGCATCGCCAAAGAGCTTGTGCCCCGACTGGTGGCGTTGCACGCACACGTCACGTTGGCCGCACGACGTCCGGAGGAACGTGCCGCCGCACAAAACGCCGGATGCCAGGTGTGCGATATCGGACGCATTGCGGATAACGATTACGACGTGGTCTTCAACACCGTGCCGGCGATGCTGTTTCCCGATACCGTGCTGGCCGCCATGCATCCGCAAACGCTGATGATCGAGCTGGCCTCCGAGCCGGGCGGTATTGACCGCAAGGCTGCAGCGCGACGGGGCTTCCGCGTGATCGTTGCCAGCGGTTTGCCCGGGCGCGTAGCCCCTAAGACCGCCGGGCGCATTATTGGGGACACGGTATTATCTATGCTGAGAAAAAGGGGGCATGACCTATGAGGATCGGTTGGGTGCTGTGTGGCTCGTTCTGCACACTGGCCAAAGCCGCTGAGCAAATGAAGCGGATGGTTGCCGCCGGGCACGAGATCACACCCATTTTTTCGGCGGCTGTGTCGGCCACCGATACACGATTTGGCACGGCGGCGCATTGGCACGAAACCTTTACCGCCATCGCCGGGCGGTCGCCGCTCACCACGCTGGTGGACGTTGAGCCGATTGGACCCAAAGGATTATTTGACGTATTGGTAGTGGCCCCCTGCACCGGTGCGACCATCGGCAGACTGGCCAACGGCATCAGCGATACGCCGGCTACGCTGGCAGTCAAATCGCATCTGCGACGACAGCGACCGGTGGTACTGGCGGTATCCACCAACGACGCACTGGGCGCTTCCATGCGAGGGTTGGCATTGCTTAAAAACACGCGGCATTTCTATCTCGTCCCCATGAAGCAGGATGACGTGGAGCAAAAGCCCAACTCCCTGGTGGCGGATTTTTCGCAGCTGGAGACCACCGTTTTGGCCGCCATGGATAACCGCCAGTTGCAACCGCTATGGCTATAAAAAGGAGGGGTTATTATGTGCTCGATTTGCGGAGAGATCAGCTACGATATTCCACCGCGCCGCTCGGTCATCGGGCTGTGTAGCGATACCATGCGCCACCGCGGTCCGGATCAGCGCGGTGCGGTACTGGCCGGTGCAGCGGCGTTGGCGCACAACCGCCTTTCGGTCATGGATCCGGCCGGCGGCGTACAACCCATGAGCGCCAGTTGGCAGGGCGTGACCTACACCATTGTGTATAACGGCGAAATCTACAACATGGATGAACTGAAGCCGATGCTGGAGGCGAAGGGCGCCACCTTTACCACCACCTGCGACACCGAAGTCGTGCTGTGGACGTACATCTTATACAAGGAGCAATGCCCGACGATGCTCAACGGCATTTTTGCATTTGCGGTATGGGACGGTGACACGCTGTTTCTGGCCCGTGACCGCTTTGGCGTCAAGCCGTTGTTCTACAGTCTTATCGGGGATACGCTGTTATTCGCTTCGGAGTTAAAAGCGTTGCTCGCTCACCCGGAGGTATCGCACGTTGTGGATGCCGAGGGCTTGTGGCAATTGCTGTTTTTGTCGCCGGTCACGCTGCCGGGCAGCGGTATTTTCCGCGACATCAAAGAAGTATTGCCGGCACACGCCGGCACCTTCTCACGCGAAGGGCTGAAGCTCTGCCCTTATTGGAAACTGACGGCTGAGCGTTGTGGCGACACCGCCGCCGAAGCCGCCGCACACGTGCGCGAGCTATTGACCGATGCGGTCACGCGACAACTCGGAAGCGACGTGCCGCTGTGCACGTTTTTATCCGGCGGTCTGGATTCCTCGGTGGTAACGGCGATTGCCGCCGCGCATACCGACCGTCTGGCCACCTACTCGTTCGAATACGAAGGCAACAAAAAACACTTCCATCGCACGCTGTTCCAGCCGCAGGGGGACGATATGTTTGCCATTCGTGCAGCCCGGGCAATGGGCACAGAGCACACCGTGCTGACCGTTCCGACCGAAGCGGTGGCCGATTGCTTGATGGACGCGGTGGATGCACGCGATTTCCCCGGCCAGGCAGATATTGATTCCTCGCTGCTGTGGTTTTGCCGACAGGTAAAGCAAAAGCACACCGTCGCCTTGTGCGGTGAATGTGCCGATGAGATCTTCGGCGGGTATCCGTGGTTCTACCGCCCGGAAATGCTGTACCGCGATTTCTTCCCATGGGTGCACGATGCCCGAGTGCGCGCCGATCTGTTCCGCCCCGAATGGGCGCGACCGGACGACGGCTACGCCATGATGTCGGACGTTTACCGGCAGACGCTGGCCGCCTGTCCGCTGGTCGACGGCGAGCCGGAGGAGGATCGCGTGGCACGTGTGGCTACGTGGTTATCGGTCAACTATTTCATGGCATCGCTTCTGGAACGCAAGGATCGTATGTCTATGGCTTCCGGTGTGGAGGTGCGTGTTCCCTACGCCGATCACCGCATTCTGGAATACGTGTTCAACGTGCCGTGGAGCATCAAATTTGCCGGTAACACCGAAAAGGCGCTATTGAGGAACGCCATGGACGGCAAATTGCCGGACGATATTCTGTGGCGCAAGAAAAGTCCTTATCCCAAAACGCATAATCCGGCATACGAACAACTGGTCACCGAGCGGCTGACAGCGCAATTGAAACGCTCGAACAGCGCATTGGCCGAGTTGCTCTCTCCCGAGGCGCTCAAGCAACTGCTGGGCAGCAAGGGCGGCACGTGGTTTGGTCAGCTCATGGGCAAACCGCAGCTACTGGCATGGCTGCTGCAGTTCGACCGATGGGTGGAACAATACGACGTCACCTTTGCGGTATAATAAAAAACTCCCGACCGTAGTCGGGAGTTTTCTCATTTGTTACGGTTGGCCGGTAAGTCCTGCCGTTTGCCAGGATTTCACGGCGGTCACGGCATTGAGCTCACCACGGTCACCCTTGATGGTGAAGGTCACCTTATCGCCGGCTTTCCAGAACGGCAGCAGGTGCGAGGCCGAAATCTCCGCTTTGTAATACCCGCCGAAAACGCTGGAGGTGGGATCGGTCACTGTGTAATCCTCCACCAGCGTGAAGTAATACACGGTATTGCCGTTTTCTACCGCCGAGCGAATCTCTTGAATAGTGCCGGTGATCTCGGTGGAAACGTTATTATCCGGATTGCCCGTGCCGAGATGCACGTCGTTTTCGCTCAGCTTCTCGGTATAGGCCTTGCGCGCCAGCTCCACCGTGTTACCGGTACCGACGATCTGATACTGCTCCACATCAACAAACGCGTACATCTTCACCAGACCGGCGTTATCCTTGAGCGACATGAAGTAGGTCGGGCGGTCGCTCACGTTGATAAGCAACGGGAAGGTCGCCTCGTAGCCAAGGTGCTGCACCTGTCCCTCCGCCGAGCTCATGGCCGAGTATTCCTCCGCGCCGGGCACGGCGTAGTATTTGGTTTCTTTGGTGCGCAGATTGACCAACACGAAACCGACGTTGGATTCGTCGCCGCCGGCAGAGGTCATACCGGTATACAGCCACACGTCGTCGTCAATAGCGAGGTAGTTGTAACCGTCGGTGGGATATTTCACACCCGTCTGCCCAAACACCGAGTTCCAGAAACCGTTCTGATACTCGCCGTAATAGGCCAGCTGCGTGAGGATCATATCCGCATCGTACACCTGGTCCACCCACGAGGGGATATCGCCCACAGCGTAAAACTGATGCTCACCGGTGACGGCATTGACCAGCACCGCGCCGTTGGCATCGTGACCGCT
Source organism: Clostridia bacterium (assembly GCA_017481085.1). Classification (GTDB taxonomy): domain Bacteria; phylum Bacillota; class Clostridia; order Oscillospirales; family Acutalibacteraceae; genus RGIG426. The sequence goes on from JAFUPS010000185.1 coordinate 22,377, forward strand.
GGCCAGACCGAAACGGTAGGTATAGGTGGATGCCACCCAATACGGTGTGCCGTTTTCGTCGATCTCAAACGATACGTCGTCAAACAGCTTGGTCGGGTAGGCAAAGCGCAGATATCGGTGGATATTGCGCATAAAATATTCGCTTTCGGAATAGCGGATAGGCTGATCCAGCCACTTAAGCTGAGTTTCTTGCGTGGCCATATCCACGCTGATATACGCCGGAATACCGGTGGCCTGGTTTTTAAACCATTTGAAGAAATCGCCGTACAGCAGCGGTGTCACACGCGTTGCACGATCCTGGTAATTGATCTGCGTGTAGTTTTCCGCCACCTCAAACTGCGAGACCAGCTCGTCGATCTCACCCAGCTTGCGCGAACCTAAGCGAGAAGCGCTGTCACGATCGACGACCGGGATCTGCGTCCACGAGATCTCGGAGATATCCTCGGTAAAATCGCCGGTCTCTGTCTGCAGCATATCGCGGTAGGATGACGCAAAAAACAGCGGCGAGAAAATGAAAGCCGACAGCAGATAGACGGCAATAACCAATGCCGCCGCACCGGCCAAAATCTTCACCGCCAACGGGAAACGGCCGAACATCGACTTGAGAGCCTGACCGTCGATCTCCACGGTGCCGTTTTTATGGCGCTTAGCGCTGATACCGGTGACGAAGTTGCCCACCAAAAAGATGACCGCGATCACCGCGGCACCGAAAAACGCAAACGTCCAGAACGCCGGCGCACGCAAATTCAGCGGCGGCAGCGCAAACCAGAAATACACAGCCAAAAATACGATAGAGATCAGCGTCCGCACGATGATGGAAACAACCGACGGACGAGCTTTAGCAACAGCCATAGCAATTCCTCCTTTGTACTACTGTTGTAATACAATTATACACCGTCTTTTTGCGGCTGTCAACGGATAATTTGTAGGATTTTGGAAAGAGTAACAATAAAAGGAGTGATCGTATGCAACCCAGTTTTAAGGAATATCAAGCCATGAACAAGCGGTTATCCCCCGGCTCGCCGGTGCTCAAGGATTGTGTACTGGCGTTTTTGTCCGGCGGGCTGTTGTGCTCGCTCGGGCAAGCGGTGGTGATGCTGGCACAGCAGGTAGGCTTTCCGCAAAAGACGGCTTCGCTGCTGGCCTCGCTCACCATTATGGCCATCGCCGTGATCCTCACGTCGTTCCACGTATATGACGACATCGCCAAGCATGCCGGTGCGGGCACACTGGTGCCGATTTCCGGCTTTGCCAACTCCATCGCCGCACCGGCCATCGAATTCAAAAGCGAGGGCTGGGTGTTGGGGTTTGGCGTGAAGATCTTCTCCATCGCCGGACCTGTGCTGGTATACGGCATCGGCGCAAGTGTGGTGTATGGCATTATTTTATACATCTTAAAACTGTTTGCAAATATGTAGAAAAAGGCTTGACCTACTCGGTCAAGCCTTAAAAATTCTTTTGAAAAAACCTTTTATTTTGCTGGTTGGTTTGAATTGCGAGGCAGTAGGAAAGGGCTTATCCAACACCCACGGCAACTCAAAAACATTACTTATTGAAATTGTAAAATAATCTCCCGTCTGCTCATTTGGTGATGCAAATCCGTTGGTAATGACAAGATTGAAAAACAAATCATCTTGAATATCAATTTCATACTGTCCCATAGTAACAACTTTACCACATACAGTATAGTCAATGCCGATATATTGAATTGTGTTATCTAATTCAACACTCATTACTTCGTCAGGTTTTGATATATCAACACCAAAATCAGCAAGAAAAGATTCGAGCTTGGGGAACTTGCCTTTGATTTGTGCATAGAAATTCTCGCAACATTCGCACTCGCAAATCGAATGTGTTTTGTAATATTCTATTGTTTTCTCAATATCAACCTCAAATACATATTCATCTTTTTGAATCGTGGTCATACTGACACCTCGCTTTGTTTCATTATACCACACCACCTATATAATGTAAATATTTTTGCAAAATCACTGTGTCCTATATTGACGGCAGCAGAAGGCTGGGTATTGGGGTTTGGCATAGATAAATGTAGGGGCGGCAACCTGCCGCCCCTTTTCATTGTGTGTTTTTCGGGCGGCAGATTGCCGCCCCTACACTATAGAAAAAGGCTTAACCGAATTGGTCAAGCCTTTTTGGTTAGATATCAAAGAAATATGCTTCCACCGCTGCGCAAAGGTAATGGTAGATAGGCAGGTGTAATTCCTGAATTTTATACGTTTCGGTTTCCGGGGCGCATATGCAAATATCGGCAATTTCTTTTAGTTTTCCGCCGGTGCTACCGGTTAATCCTATTACAAGAATCCCTAAAGCCTTGGCAACCTGTGCGGCAGCACAAACAGTTTTTGCATTGCCTGAGGTGCTTATGCATATAAGAACATCACCCTTGTTACCTAACCCAAAAACACTTTGAGCGTAAATCAAATTCGGGTCGGTATCGTTACATATAGCCGTGTTTAGTGCGGTCAACGAGCATAGGGATAATGCGGGAAGTCCACATTGTAACTTATCAAGAATATTAGCATCCAAAGAAGGATACTGTTCTTTCATACTGTTTTTAAGACTTTCTTTTATAGGGCGGTTTTTTAAAAAACCTTTCATAAGCTCCCCAACAATATGATCGGCATCGGCACAACTGCCGCCATTGCCGCAGGTCATAACCTTTTTGCCGTCGGCATAGCAGCGAATCAATGCTTCTGCAGCTTGTTGGATGGTTTCTTTACAAGCAAACAGGGATGGATAACGGTTTAATAATTCATTCAACATATCAATACCTCACAGTAGTGCTGTAGCAACAGCGGCATAATCGCCTATACGTTCGCCAAGGGCGGCCGGACGTATCCGGCAATGGGCAACAGAGGCAGCGAGTGCTTCTTGTTCAATCACAGCGAGAGCGCTGGGCCAAAGCAGATCGTGGCATCTTCCAAAAATACTTCCAAGCACAATGACTTCAGGATTTAGAATATCAATGATCATCGATAATCCCTTGCCAAGATATTCGCCACAAACACGATAAACTGCGAGAGCGGTTTCATCTCCAAGTTTAGCGGCATCCGCTATGGACTTTGCGGTTATATCCTTTGGTGTCATTCCCTTTTGGAAATACATAGGGTAAGTGCCTGTTTGGATCTTTTCCAAAGCCAGGGTGTATCCAAACTGCGAAAGCCCGTTTCCACTGCAAAAGCCCTCAAAAGATCCTGCTTTGCCATAGCCAACCGGACCAAACCGATCAAGGCGGATATGCCCAACTTCACCTGCGTTATTGTTGGCACCACAGTATAACTGTCCGTTCAAAATCAAACCTGCTCCAAGACCTGTGCCAAAGGTTAAAAACACGACGTTTTGTGCCCCTCTGCCGGCACCGAATTTCCATTCCGCCAAAGCACAAGCGTTGGCATCATTTTGCAGCTTAACGGGTACGCCGTAATGATTTGCCAGGATCTTCACGATCTCCACATGATCCCAACCGGGCAGGTTGGGGGGTCCCAGGATCACACCGTTCTGGGAATCCAGCGGGCCACCGCAGGAAATGCCGATGGCATCGGGTTTGCCCTCTATGATACTGTCAGCCAAGAGAATAAGTTTTCGAATCATTTCCTCAGGGGCGATTTGCAAATTTGTAGGAATAGTTTCGGTTTTTAACAGTTCAATATGATTCCCATCCCAAAGGGCGGTAGTTACGGCACATTTTGTGCCGCCAATATCAAAAGCTAATATTTTCATAGTGTTTCTCCTCCATTAACATCAGAGGAATATTCAGTGAACAGTACCTGATTCCAATTAGATGTGTCGTCTGCACAATACCAAGTTTGAACACTGTTAGCCTCAATTTGTGCGCTTAGAGTGCAGGGTAAAGCGTGACCGCTTGCAGTAAAATCGGTTGTGATACCGTTGGTTTCATACACACGAAGAATGGTGCCGTTTCCGTCTTCACTTCGTTTAATAGCACTAACAATAACATTTGGAGCACTGATGCTTAAACTGCCAAGGCTATCGTTAGGAAGACTACCCTCGTGCCAAGTGTCCAAAATGTTGGTTAATCCCTTGTTGAGCACCAAACCTTCCTTGATTACGGTGTCCCACCCCTCGCTTAAAGGCATAATGGCGTAGTTAAAATCGGTTCTGCCTTGAGAGGTATATTCGCTCTCGGGGGTTCGTGGTGCTCCATGGTCACCGAAAATGGGACTGCGTAACACCGTTTGGCAAAGAATATTATCCTTCACACTGGAACTGTAAGTATTGTTATTTAATAGTGCAAAGCCACGGTTTGAACCTTTAATAGCGGTCCATCTGATGCCGGGCTCTTCCTCGCCGTCACAGGGGCGCTTGATAACACCAAAGGGAATTTCATAAAAAGCTTCGGGATTATTTACATTCATTGGCCAGTACATTTTCAGCATCTTATGCTTTTCTCGCCAATCCACATAGGCACGGACATCTAACTTTTTGCTCCCTGCGGATAGGGAGAAGAATTGGGTAAGGGTGGATTCGTTATAACGACTAACCACCTTGACTGTTGCACGCACAGGCCCGTTTTCTGTGATGGAAACAGTAGCATCGGAGAAACGTGCCATCGCATCGCAGAAGAAATTCTTGCCATGGCTCCATGTGTCGTGATAGTATTCATCGATAACCACAGGCATAGCGGCCTTTCCGGTAATTAACGATTCACCTGTTAGCTTATCTGTAAAGGAGCTAATGTAGCCGCTATACTCTTCAAACTGGATGCGGTAGTATTCGTTTTCAAGAATAGTGCCATCCGTACTGAAGGCGCTGGGCTGTGTTTGGCGGGGTGTTGCACTTACGGTGCTTTCCTGAGGCGTGGCATCAGCATCTTCACTAAGGTAATACACCCGATAGCCGATTGCAGGAACAGTAGCCTCAAACAAAGTGTCAGGACGATTATAACATTCATGGGATGAGGACATAACCGCCTGACAGGGTATATTGTTGCCTTGTGCATCTTTTACAGTGCTAAAGTTCTTATTGATTTGCACAAGGTCAGTTACTTCGAATCCGTGGGGGTTAAATACTACAACAGGTTGCCCTAAAGAGCGGTCCTTGGTATCAATCTTCCATGAGATTGTTTGAAGGGCATTGTTTTCTAAAACGGCAGCCGTATGCTTTGCAGAGCCTAACATATCCAAAGTGTCTTCGTGGGCTTCTTTTATGCAGCAGCCACCCATCGAGTCGTGGAAGTGGCAAAAGCATACAGCATCCCACGCTTTATGCAATTCTTTGTTTTTAATGGGCTTGTCGCAATAGATGTGAGATAGCATATTGTAGCTTTCGGCGGCAATCAGGTTGGACTCGGCACGTCGAATTCCGTTCTTCACCCGAGATTCTGCGGAATAGCAACCGCTGGCATGATGTTGCAATTCTCCGGTATAGGAAGGAATGGTATCCATCATTTTGATGCGATCAAAGAAGTCTCGCAAGTTGGAGTGAATTAGCCTTTTTTCGGGATGGAGGCGTTGATATTCATCCAAAAGTTCTAAGTGTCGTATCGTCGGTCCGCCACCATGGTTGCCCACGCCATAGAAAAGCGGAAGGAAAGGAAGTTTTGTTTTGCTGGTCTTTTCTAAGTAATCAATACGATCCTGCAAAGTCTCGAGGGTTTCAAACTTGGCACAATATGGATCAAGGATGCGGTATGCGAGAATAGAAGAGCCATCCGCAGAGATCCAATGGAAAACATCGGATGACAAAGGATTTTCTTCCGGGGATGGGCGCATAAAGATATAACTGTCCATACCGCTTTTACGCAAAATCATAGGAAGTGTGGCACAGTGACCGAAACTATCCACGCAGTAACCGACGGTTGCGGTAGTGCCGAATGTCTCTTTGAAATAACGCTGTGCGTAAAGTGCTTGTCTTGCAAATGCCTCTCCGCAAGGAAGATTGCAATCGGGCTGCACATGCCATCCGCCAACAAGGATAAATCGCCCTTCCGCAATCCTTGTTTTGATTTCCTTAAACATCTCGGGATCAAATTCTTGTATCCATTGAAAAATAGAGGCAGAGGAACAAACAAAACGGTAATTCGGAAACTCCTTCATTCTGTCCAAAGCGGAGCGAATAGTGGCCTTAGCTTCCATGCTCCCCTCTTGCCAACGCCATTGCCACATGGGATCTAAATGAGCATTTCCAACCAAATAATAAGTGTCTCTTTTCATTTTAGCATAACCCCTTACAGAATACGTCTTTATTTTATTATACCTAAAATAAAAAAGCAGACAATGTCTTTCCTTTGATAGGTATTGTCTTTTTTTACGATTTTTGGTATACTCCTATTAAGGAGATGTGTTAGAATGAAAAAACTATCTAAAAGTACGTTTATCGGCAACAATGACATGGTCGCTTCTCAAAAACATATTACAGGAAACCATTTTGCCCATTTTCATGAATTTTGCGAGATAGAATACGTATTGAATGGAAGCGGTAGCTGCACACTAAACGGTCAAACCTTTGAGATGAAAAAGGGGATGTTGTTTTTTATGACACCGTTGGACTGTCATAGTGTAAGGTCTAAAGGGGTGGAGGTTATCAATGTAATGTTTTCGGAGCAACTTGTTGATTTTTCAACACTGAAGCCGTTCTTCCTTTATTCATCACCGAAAGCAATTGCCATTGAGCCGCAAATGCAACCGTTTTTTGAAATGCTTTTAACCGAAATAACACAGGCGGGTAATCAAAGGCAATATGGTGCAACCTTGTTGGAGTGTCTTTTGCTGAAATTATCTCAGTTATTGCCATCATTAGGGGCTCAAAATTTAAGCGATGCGGTTTCTAAAATGCATTTTTATGCGTTATATCATTTTCAGAATAATGCAACATTAAGTGCTGCGGCAGCATATGCCGGGTTAACACCCTCGTATGCCTCTGCGCTTTTCAAAAAGGAAATGCAGGTGAATTATGGGGAGTACATAGATTCACTGAGATTTAATTATGCGAAAAAAATGCTGATTTGTTCTACGCACTCTGTTTCAGAAATATGCGCCGAAAGCGGCTTTGAAGATGTTCCTAATTTTTTAAGAAGATTCAAAATGCGCTTTGGTATAACGCCAAGCCAGTTCCGAAAGGAACTCGTTACATCCCAATAGAAATCACTGTGTCCTATATTGACAGCAGCAGAGGGCTGGGTGTTGGGGTTTGGAATAGATAAATGTAGGGGCGGCAACCTGCCGCCCCTTTTCATTGTGTGTTTTTCGGGCGGCAGATTGCCGCCCCTACACTATAGAAAAAAGGCTTGACCAATTCGGTCAAGCCTTTTTCTACATAGTTCTTACTATTTCGAGTCATTGTTCTTCATATTATTAAGTGCATATTCACAACATTGAATAACAAGATTATTTAACGATACCTTTTCGTTTTGCGCAAGAATTTCCAA
>JAFUPS010000186.1 GCA_017481085.1 Clostridia bacterium
AACGCCTGCAGACCGGCAACGAAAAGAAACTGGAAGAAATGCGGGTGACGGTGGACGAAAAACTCACTTCCACCCTCAACTCCCGCTTGAGCGAGAGTTTCCGCACGGTCGGCGAACAGTTGCAAGCGGTGCACAAGTCGCTCGGTGAGATGCAGACGCTGGCGGGTGACGTCGGTGACCTGCAACGCGTGTTGTCCAACGTCAAGGTGCGCGGCACGTGGGCGGAAGTGCAACTGGGTAACATTCTGGAACAGACGCTGGCACCCGAGCAATATCTCACAAACGTCACCATCAAGAAAAACCGCGAGCAGGTGGAATACGCCGTCAAAATTCCCTCGCGCATTGAGGGTGGCGAGGACGTGCTGCTGCCCATCGACTCCAAGTTCCCGCAGGAAGATTACGTTCGCTTGAGCGAAGCGGCGGAGAAAAACGATGCCGCCGGCGTGGAAGCGGCCGGCAAGGCGCTGGAACAGCGGATCAAGCGCGAGGCGATGACCATCCGCGATCTGTATATCGACGTGCCGCGCACCACCGATTTTGCCATTCTGTTCCTGCCGACCGAGGGATTGTATGCTGAGGTGCTGCGCCGTCCCGGTCTGGCGGAGGAGCTGCAGACCAAATACCGCGTGATGGTGTGCGGCCCGACCACCATCACGGCGTTTCTCAACACGCTGCGCATGGGCTTCCGCACGGTGGCGCTGGATAAGCGTGCCGCAGAGGTGTGGCGCGTGCTGGGCGCGGCCAACCAGCAATACGAAAAATTCGGACTGTTGCTGGAAAAGGCGCGCCGCAAGATCGACGAAGCCGGCTCGGTGCTGGATGAGGCAGAAAAGCGCAACGGTATCATCCGCCGCAAGCTGAAATCGGTGGAGCAATTGCCGGAGGCAGTGGATGCCGAGCAGTTACTGGGCATTGGAGATAGCGCCGATGACGGTGTTTGAGCAGATATACGAGGCGGTGCGGCGCATCCCGGAGGGACGCGTCGCTACCTACGGCACGGTGGCGCTGTTGGCCGGTAATCCGCGCTGGGCGCGTGTGGTGGGGTATGCGTTGCACGTCAACCCCGACCCGGCAGGCATTCCGTGCTACCGGGTGGTCAATCGTTTTGGCGAGACCTCGCGTGCATTTGCCTTTGGCGGCGAGGACGTGCAGAGACAGTTGCTGGAGGCCGACGGTGTGAGCTTTCTGCCGGACGGCCGCGTGAATATGGCTTTATGCGAGTGGCACGGAGAAACCGAGTAACGATATTTGTTGGTGTGTGTAGGGGCGGCAATTTGCCGCCCAAAAAGCCTTCTCTTTGGTAAGGAGAAGGTGTCAGGCCGTCGACGTGACGGATGAGGTAGTGCGGGCGGCAGATTGCCGCCCCGGCTTTGCGGAGCGACGAGGGCGTCGCTCCCTACCGATAAGGTGTTATTATCCCACGGGGGAGGTTTTCGGAAATGAAAATCGCTGTGAGCGCTTGCTTGCTGGGGCAAAACTGCAAATATAACGGCGGCAATAA
>JAFUPS010000021.1 GCA_017481085.1 Clostridia bacterium
GCGAGCTGCTGTACGTGCTCTCGTCGCCGGGGGCATTCTTCTCCTCCCCGTGGTTCTGGCTGGGTGTCGGGCTGTTGGCCGTGCTGGTAGCGGCCTACGCTATATTGCTGTATCGCTATAATCATAAGTCTACGAGACGTAATAAGCGTTCTAAGAAATACAAATCGTTGAAATAATTGGTGTTTTTGTCGCGCGATACGGCAAAAACCACAAGAAACAGACGCTAAAATCGGCAAAATGATTCTTGACAAAATCCCGCTTTGGGAGTATGATGATATCGTGCAAATATAGTCCTTTGGGACGATTTAAATCAAAAGAAGGAGTGTTCCCCCATGAAAAAGGTAATTGCTATTCTGTTTGCTGTGCTGATGCTCAGCACCCTGTGCCTGCCGGCCTTCGCCGCTTCCGACATCAATGCGGATGAGCAGCGCGTTATCGACGTTCTGGACGACGTCGTCAACAGCAAAGCCGGCAAGAAAATGACCCTGAAGGTCTCGGACATCAACCATGCTAAGAACTTCATGATGCGTGACGAGATCAACCTGACCAAGGCGCAGGCTGACGAGATCATCGCCGCTGCTGACAAGTGCTACGACATCGTCGTCGCCTCCGGTCTGGAGACCGAAAAGCTGACCGACATGAAGGAAGCGGACCGCAAGGCGCTGTTGGCTGCTGCCAACGAAGCCGGTGCTCCGGTCGGCGTGACCGTCGAGTACAACTTCGCAGACGACAAGGTGGAGTTCACCTATCAGGGCAACATCATTGCTACCGTCGAGCCGACGATCAAGATCACCGGCGCTGACTACACCATGCTGTTCGTCATCATGGGCGCGGCTGTTGTGGCACTCGCTGCCCTGGCGGTCGTCGTGAAGAAGACTGCTTGCGCGAAATGAGCAATCGCCCTGTAAACGGCAAAAAGATCGCGGCATACATTGGTATGCCGCTTCTTTTTTGGCTGATTATCATGCTGGTGCTGGTGGGGTTGTATTTCCTCACGCTGCACGATTACGTGTTGCCGATCTCGCAGATGTTTTTTACCAACACCTCTGAAATGCTGCCGGATGGGCTGGACGATGCCAGCAACACCATTCTGCAAAGTATTTACGACGGCCCGGTGGACAGCGGCGAAACAGTGGATGCCGCACTGGTGAAAATACCGGAATACGGCACCAAATACGGCGAGATCGTGTGCGACCGCATCGGTCTGCAATGCGACCTCTATTTCGGCGATTCCGACGCCACTCTTAAGATGGGCGCCGGCCAGACGTTGCGCAGTCTGATGCCCGGTTTTGGGCAGCCGACCATGGCCTCCGGCCACAACAACCGCGAGTTTAATCTGCTCAAGAATATCGAGATCGGTGATATCATTACGGTGCACACCAACTACGGTACCTATGAGTACGAGGTAAGCGCCACCGAAGTGATGAACGCCGCCAAGTTTGACGATGCGGTGCTGATCGAGCAAAAGCCGCGGCTGATCCTATATACCTGCTATCCGTTCGATATGCTGGGACTGACCCCGAAACGCTTTTTTGTGTATGCGGAGCAAATCTCCGGCCCGACGGTCGTTTTTAACTGATTGCGGAGGAAGTTTTATGAATCGTAGCAAGCGCATCGTGTCGTTAACGGTTGCGTTTTTTCTGACACTGACGCTGTGCATCTGGGTACTGCTGACCACCACGCTGACCACGGTATATACCCCGAATTTCATCAGCGACTATATGGACGACAATTATATTTCCGCCGCCTACAACGGCCTGATGACCAAATGGAGCAGCTACGGCGAACCGGCCGGTATTCCGGATAAGGTTTTTAAAGAGGCTTTGGAAAAAGAGCATTTCGCCGCGCAGATGATCGAGTACACGCAAAGCGTGTGGACCGGCGATTACAGCTATCAGCAGGACACCGAAAAGATCGGCAACTGGCTGATGACGGCGTTTACCAATTACGCCGCCGAGCTGAATATCGAAGTGGACGAAGAACTGCAGGCAGCGCTGAACACCCTACGCGATACCTGCGTGAAATCGTACGTATCGTATACCTCCATTCCGCTGCTGCGCACCGCCGCACGCACGGTCAGCAGCTTGCACAAGGCCGTGCTCATCGCCATTATCGGTGTCTCGGTCATCCTGGTGATGCTGATTATCGTGATGGTGCGCATCCGGCATTACTGGTTTCATGGCATGCGCGACGTGGTTTACACGTTGTTTGCCAGCTTTTTGGTGCTGGCACCGCCGGCCATCATCGTGCTGGCAGCCAATCCGTTTACCAAGCTCAACCTGAACCCCGGCTATCTGCGGTATCTGCTGGTCAACCTGTCTAATCGGTTTATGATCCATTTGCTGGTGTTTGCGGCGCTGGCGCTGATTGCCGGCATCGTGATGCTGGTCATCTCCGAGCACAAGCACAAGGAGGAATTTCACCGCCCCAAGCGTACGCCGGGCACACTGGTAATGGACAGCGAGGAAGCACGTTCTCACCATCGGCATCATCGGCATCGGCATCATCGGTCGCATAGCGATGATTCGCCGCGATATTCCAGAAAAAATTTGGAGAATTGAGAAAAATTCCTTGACAAGCCCACATTTGTCATGTATAATAACTACTGCTGTTCCCCCCCAAGGGGCGCGGTAGTTACTATATGGCTGTATAGCTCAGTTGGCTAGAGCATGCGGTTCATACCCGCAGTGTCAGTGGTTCGAGTCCACTTACAGCCACCAATATGGCCCGATGGTCAAGCGGTCAAGACATCGCCCTTTCACGGCGGTAACCCGGGTTCGATTCCCGGTCGGGTCACCAGAAGACGCGCGTAGAGCTCAGCTGGTTAGAGCGCCTGCTTCACACGCAGGAGGTCAGCGGTTCGAGTCCGTTTACGCGCACCAAAAAAATCCGTCCTCTCACGAGGACGGATTTTTTTATTTGTTGTGCCTTACTCCGCCAGCGTCATTTTGTAGAGTATTTGTAGGGGCGGAATCCATTTCCGCCCGCCC
>JAFUPS010000187.1 GCA_017481085.1 Clostridia bacterium
ACTTCTTTTTTTATCCAAGCCGCAGGCTTGGCATATCATCAGCCCCAACGGGGCTGTATATCATCCATCGCTTTGCGATGGTATATCATCACGGCATAGCCGTGCATAAACCCTCATGCGGCTTGATGAGATGCAACACTGCGTGTTGAAGATATACCGCAACAAGTTACGGATGATATGCAATTCCTACGGAATTGAAGATATACAAGGCTTCGCCTAATGTTTTGGGGCAAGCATTCCATCTCACCAGCGATACACTATTGAAAAGCAAGCGACTATGTGATATACTGTCATCGAAAGGGGTGTTGTAAATATGTCTCAAAACCATTCGTTGTCCGTATTGATGATCGGCAACAGCTTTTCTATGGATACAATGGCGTATGCGGCGGACATTGCGTTATCCGCCGGCGTGAAGGAAGTATACTTCGGCAATCTGCATATCGGTGGTTGCTCGTTGTCCTATCACGCCACCAACGCCCAACAAAACAGCCCCAACTATCAATATTTCGTCAACAAAAACGGCAAGTGGAACAAAGCAGCCGTCCAGTCTCCCCCACCCCCGGGTGATACCTCGCTGGCTACGGCGCTACATTCACATAGCTGGGATTATGTCTGTCTGCAACAGGTAAGCGGCAGCAGCGGCGACGCCGACAGCTACAACGACGATCTGAACTACATGATCGACTACGTGCAAACGCACGCGCCCGGCGCTAAGCTGGTGTGGAACATGACGTGGGCATACCAGCAGGATTCCAATCATCCCGATTTTGCCCGATACAACAACGACCAGACCACCATGTACAACGCCATCGTTTCCGCTGTGCAGCAAAAGATCTGCCCAAATGACGTGTTTGTACACGTCATTCCGGCCGGCACAGCGGTGCAGAACTCGCGCACCTCGGTGCTGGGCGACACCATCACGCTGGACGGTTTCCACATGAGCCGTCCGTACGGCCGCTATCTGGTGGGACTGATGCTGGTGAAAACCCTCACCGGCCGACCGATCGACAACGTCACCTTCCGGCCACGGGGCGTGACCGCCCAGCAGCGGCTCATTGCGATCGAATCGGTCAACAACGCCTTTGCCACCCCCTTCGCCGTCACCGACAGCGCATATCCCACCGCCGCCAGCCTGAAGAACGCCAAATAACAAGTAACACCCGACGCAAAGCGCGTCGGGTGTTGTTTTTACAGATCTATCAGATTTCCGGAATGTCGATCTCGATCTCCCGGCCAAGCTCTGCCGAACGGCAGATGCCGTCGATAATGGCTTGGTTATACAAGATCTCGCTGGAGGGCACCGGCGCCTTGCCGCCCTCCTTCACCGCGTCCACAAAGGTACGCAGCTTGGTCACGAAGCACGGCGTATCGTCCTCAAACAACGGGACCTGATACGACACCGGCTCACCGGCCACCGTCTTATACACCGTCAGCGGCTTATCGAAATCGCCGTTCCAGCAGTCGGTAGACGGGATGCGCAGGCCGCCCTTAGTGCCCAGGATCAGCGCGTCGCCGGCGGTATCCATGTGCATCGCCCACGAGATGCGGAAATCCAGAATAATGCCGCCTTCCAAGCGCACAAACGCCGCCGCAAAATCATCCACACCAAATTTATCCGCGTATTCCGGATGCCCCGGGTAGTAGCCCGGATCCTTGCCGAAGAAGTCGGCGGTATAACCGGTCACCGTCAGCGGCTTGGGATAGCCCACGGCGTTGAGCAGCATATCCAGCGAATACGAGCCGATATCGCCAACCGCACCGATGCCACCGGTTTCTTTTTCGATAAAGGTCGTGCCGAAGGGCGTGGGAATACCGCGACGGCGACCACCACCGGCCTGCAGATAATACACGTCGCCCAGCTCACCGGACTCAACGATCTTCTTGATCATCTGCATATTCCGGCTCATACGCGGCTGGAACCCGATGGTCAGAATCGTGCCGGATTCCTTTTCCGCCTTCATCACCGCCACCGCTTCGTCCAGCGTCACCGTAAACGGCTTTTCCAAAATTACGTGAACACCGGCCTGCAACGCGTGGATGGTGCAGGGCGCATGCTGGCAGTTATAGGTGCAGATGCTGACGGCATCCAGCTCCTTCTCCCCTGCCAACAGCGCTTCGTCGCTTTCGTAGATACGCGCATTTTCCAGGCCATAACGCTTGGCAAACGCCGCCGCCTTGCCCGGCACGAGATCGGCCAGCGCCACGATCTCGACGTCCTCCATCGTAAGGAAGCACTCGACGTGCACCTCCGCGATCCAACCGGTACCGATGATACCTACCTTCACCTTTTTATCGGAACGGACCTTTTCTTCCTCGTGAATCGTTTGAAATTTGTTCAATCTCTCATCCTGTGCCATGGTTCTGCCTCCCTTATAACGTTTTTAAATAACGGATGCTCATATCCGCACATTCCATCGGCGTCTTGCCCATGCTGGGGCTATCCTGCTCGACGACCAACCATTCCGCACCGGCCTGCTGAGCAGCGTCAATAATCGCCGGAACGTTCTGCAATCCGTACCCCAGCGGACGGAAACAGAAATTGCTGTCTGCCTCCGCTTCCACCTGCTTGCCGTCGTCAATGCCGATAAGCTGATACAACTGTTCGTTTTTTTGCGCCTTTTCGTTGTCCGGACGCATCCAGAAATCCTTCAGATGCACCGTGTATTCCCGACCGGCATACTTCTTCACGTAGGCAACCGGATCTTCACCGCCCACGAACACCCAACAGGTATCCAACTGCGTTTCCAGCCGATCTGCCGGCACCTCGCTGTACAACACATCCAGCGCGTAGGCATCGCCCACCTTCACAAACTCAAAATCGTGGTTGTGATACGCCAGCTTGAGGCCCTGCGCCTTGCAAAGCGCACCCCATTTTTTCGCGTATTCGATCAGCTCGACAAAGCCGTCACTGCCCGGGCGGTACTCCTCCGTCAGATACGGCAGCACGATCTGGCGGCAGCCGATCTCGCTATACGTAGCGATCACACCCTCCGGATCG
>JAFUPS010000188.1 GCA_017481085.1 Clostridia bacterium
CAGGATGCCGCGATCTTCTCGCACACGCCGTCCTCCGGCTGAATGTCGATCTGCTGCTCGTCTGCCAGAAATGCAAACGCGCGCTTGATAGCCGGAACGATCTGCGCCGCTTCCACCTGCTTGAATTCAAACACGGTCGAGCGGCTGAGTATCGCCCCGTGGATGTAAAAATACGGATTTTCGGTGGTGGAGGCGATCAGCGTGATACTGCCGTTTTCAATAAACTCCAACAGCGTTTGCTGCTGCCGCTTGTTGAAATACTGGATCTCGTCCAGATACAGAAGGATGCCGTTAACACCGGCCAACGTGTTGGTTTCCTCCACGATGGCCTTGATGTCGGCCGTCGACGCCGTGGTACCGTTGAGCTTGTGCAGCCGCATATCGGTACGTTCCGCCATAATGCGTGCAAGCGTCGTCTTGCCCACACCGGAGGGACCGTAGAAGATGAGGTTGGGGATCTTGCCCGATTCAATGATCCGTCGCAGGGCTGTGCCTTCGCCAATCAGGTGGGGCTGTCCCACCATGTCGTCTAAGCACGCCGGACGGATGCGGTCGGCCAAAGGAGAGTTCATACGTTCACCTTATTTCCCGAGAAATTGTAAGAAATGACGGATACTGCGATCCCAAAAGCCCCACTCGTGACCGCCCGGCCACTCATCGTAGGCATGGGGGATGCGCAGAAAATCCAGTTGCGCACGCAACCGACGGTTGGCTTCGTAGTTGTGGTCGGATAATCCGCAGGTAATGTATATCGCCGGTAACGCAGCTTTTTCGCGACCGGCTTTGGCGGTCAACAGCAGAACGTCCTCATCACCTGCGATCGTCCGCCCAAAGACGGCGGCTTGTTCCGCCTCCGACAGGCAGGTATGATCGGCCATCCGGGCGCGGATATCCACACAGCCGGAAAAACTGCCCACAGCACCGTAGCGTTGCGGATTTCGCAGCGCGATCTTGAGTGCGCCGTAGCCACCCATCGACAGTCCGGCAATATACGTTTCGGCCGGATCGCCCGTCACCGGAAACACGGAGCGAACGTACGCCGGCAATTCTTCGGAGACGTAGGTGTAATACGGCTGTCCGGCGGCGGTATCGCAATAAAAGCTGCGTGCACCGTCCGGCATCACCACGGCGATACCGGCATCCTCCGCATAACGCGCGGTATTGGTCTTGGTCAGCCACGACCGGTGGTTATCGCTCAGACCGTGCAGCAAAAACAGCAGCGGATATCGTTCGCCCTTCGGTGGCTTTGACGGCAAAACCACCGTAAACCCCACGTCCATACGCAGGACAACGGAATGGTGTGTTACGTCAAAAATACTGCTCATACGTTACCCTCAGGCATACAGCGGATACTTGGCGCAAAGCGCGGTCACACCGGCACGGATGGTGTCTGCCTTGTTTTCGAAATCGGTCACGCAATCGGCGATAAATCCGGCAATGAGGTCCATGTCGGCTTCCTTCAAACCGCGGGTGGTGACCGCCGGTGTACCCAGACGCAGACCGCTGGTAACAAACGGCGAAAGCGGCTCGTTGGGGATAGTGTTCTTGTTAGCGGTGATATACACCTCGTCGAGGTTGTGCTCCAGTTGTTTGCCGGTAATGCCGGTCTCGCGCAGGTCCATCAGCATCAGATGATTGTCGGTGCCGCCGGAAACCAGCTTCATGCCGCGGTTGATCAGACCGGTTGCCAACGCCTGTGCGTTTTTGACGATCTGCTCCTGATATGCCGTAAACGACGGCTGTAGCGCCTCGCCGAAGCACACGGCCTTGGCCGCAATGACGTGCTCCAGCGGACCGCCCTGCGAGCCGGGAAACACCGCCGAGTTGATGCGCTTGGCAATGTACTCGTTGTTGGTGAGAATAAGGCCGCCACGAGGACCGCGCAACGTCTTGTGGGTGGTGGTGGTCACTACGTCTGCATACGGCACGGGGTTCATGTGCTGACCGCCGGCCACCAAACCGGCAATGTGCGCCATATCCACCATCAGCATCGAGCCGTAGCCGTGTGCGATTTCCGCCAGCTTAGCGAAATCAATTGCGCGCGGATAGGCGGAAGCACCGGCCACGATCAACTTCGGACGCACCTTGTTGACGGTCTTGGCGAGCTCGTCGTAGTCGATAAAGCCGTTGTCGTTGACACCGTAAGCCACGAAATTGTAGAACTTACCGGACATATTCGCCGGGCTGCCGTGGGTAAGGTGGCCGCCCTGCGACAGATCCATACCCATGACGGTATCGCCCGGATTGAGAAGTGCCAGGTACACGGCCATATTCGCCTGCGCACCGCTGTGCGGTTGCACGTTGGCGAATTTTGCACCAAACAGCTCGCAGGCGCGGTCGATGGCGATCTGCTCCAGCTCGTCCACGTGCACACAGCCACCGTAGTACCGTTTGCCCGGGTAACCCTCCGCGTATTTGTTGGTCAGCACGCTGCCCATCGCGGCCATCACCGCCGGAGAAACGATGTTCTCCGAGGCAATCAACTCAAGGTTGCGGCGCTGACGTCCCAGTTCACGCTCCATAGCCTCACCGACAGCCGGATCGACTGCCTTGACAAAGCCGATAGAGTCCATCATATTTTCGTACATAAAAGGCTCACTCCTTAAATAAAAACTATACAAGCCCTATCATACAATTTTTTTGCGGTTTCTGCAAGAGGTATCCCGATTTTTTTAAAAAAATTGACAAAAAACGCATCAAATGCTACACTGATAGCGAAAACGGAGGGAATACCATGACCAAAAAGCAACGTGCGGCTGCGGCGGTGGAACGCCTGAAAGCCGTATATCCCGAGGCAATCTGTTCGCTGACCTATACCTCTGCCTGGCAACTGCTTGTGGCCACGCGACTGTCGGCGCAATGTACCGATGCGCGTGTCAATCTGGTTACGCCGGCCCTGTTTGCGCGCTATCCTACCATGCAGGAAATGGCCGAAGCCGACGTGGAAGAGGTGGGCAGGCTCATTTATTCCTGTGGATTTTATAAGACCAAATCGAAGGATCTGGTGGAAATGAGCCGCATTCTGTGTGAGCAATACGGCGGTGTGATCCCCGATACGGTGGAGGAGCTGATCAAGCTACCCGGCGTGGGACGAAAAACCGCCAATCTGGTGGTAGGCGATATCTACGGAAAACCGGCTGTGGTTACCGATACGCATTGTATTCGTATCACCAACCGCCTTGGCTTGGTGGATACGAACGTTCCCGTCAAGGTCGAAATGCAGCTACGGGCGATCCTACCGCCGGCAGAAAGCAACGATTTCTGTCACCGGCTGGTGCTGTTTGGACGCGATACCTGCACCGCCCGTTCCCCAAAATGCGACGCTTGTTCGTTGGCGGATATCTGCAAAAATAAGGCAAAATAAAAAGATGGCATCACAGCGATGCCATCTTTTTTGCTTGCTCCAATAAAGCGGTTTTTTCGTTTGCAACACGGTTTTCCATCACCGCGTTCAGTAGTTCGTGCAGTAGCTTGCCCACCGCCGGGCCGGCCGGAACACCCAGCGACAGCAGCTCATCACCGCTTATTGCCAGATCGCGTAGGGAATAGCAACGCCCCTCGCCGCATAATTGCGCGATCATGCCACGTACCTGCCGGTGCTCGGCTTGCCGTGCTTCGGTCAGCTCGGGCGCTTGTGCGGCACAATCTGCGTCCTGCAGCTCCAGTAGCTGCAGCAGAATTTCTTGCCCGAATTTGTTTAATCGCTTGGCAAGCAGCACCTCATCCGGCGGAATAGGGAGGTCGTGATACTTCACCAGCGTTAAAATCCGTTCGGCTTGCTTGTTGCTCATGCGAAACCGTTTTAAAATTGTTTCCGCCATGCGCTTGCTGTGGGAAGCGTGGCCGAAAAAATGCCCGATTCCATCCTTATCAAGTGTAAAGCATTTTGCCTTGCCAATATCGTGCAAGAGCATTGCCCAGCGTAAGCACGGCTCCGGCTTTACGGCATCCAAAGCACGCACGGTATGCTCAAAAATATCGTAAATATGATAGGGTGAATGTTGCTCAAATCCAATTAAGGGGGAGATTTCGGGAACCAAAAACGCCAGCACGTCGCGGAACTCCCGCAATACGTTTCCTACGTGCTTGCCGCACAGTAGCTTGGTCATTTCTTCGGTAATGCGCTCGGCGGAAACAGCCTGCAAATGCTCCTTGTGCCGATGAATGGCAGCGGCGGTTTCCGGTTCGATCGTAAATCCGAGTACCGCCGAAAACCGCAGCGCGCGCAGTACGCGCAGGGCGTCTTCATCGAACCGTTTATCCGGATCGCCTACGCAGCGGATGATTTTCCCTTGCAGGTCGTTTTCTCCAAAAAACAGGTCAACCACGCCGTTTTTTAAATCCAGCGCCATGGCGTTCACCGTGAAATCGCGACGCGCCAGATCCTCTGTGAGCGATCGGGAAAAAGTGACGCTTTCGGGGTGACGGCCATCGGCATATGCACCGTCGATGCGGAAGGTGGTAATCTCCAGCGGCAGGCCGTCTTTGAGCAGTGTAACTGTGCCGTGTTGCAAACCGGTGGGAATGAGCCGTTCGCCGGCAAACACCGCCATCATCTCGTCCGGTGTAGCAGAAGTGGTGATATCCCAATCGTGCGGTTGCAACCCACGCAGCAGGTCGCGCACACAACCACCTACGGGGTAAGCCTCAAAGCCGGCTGTGTTCAGTTGTTGCACGGCATACGCTACCGCCTGCGGTACTTGCATATCGCCACCTCCTTTGTAAAGTGCTATAACTTGTCAAGCAAAAAGCTGCATCAGCCACACGACTAACGGAATCGTGGCCACCGAAAGGGCGGTGGTGAGGAACACACCGGCCGATGCGGTGTCGGCATCGCCGCCGTAACGGTGACACAGCATGGTCGAAGTGGTGGCCACCGGCATGGCGACGATCACCACGGCTACCTGCAGCATCGTTTGGTCGGTAACAAACAACCGCAGCAGGCAGAACAACGCCAGCGGCAGTAAGACGTTGGTCAGCAGCGCAAACGGATAGAGCCGGAATTTGTTAAACATCTGTTTGATCGGCATCGCTCCGAGGGTTGCACCGATAATCAGCATGCTGGCCGGTGTGGTGATCTGGCCCACCAGATCCACCGTTCCTTCGATCACCGTGGGGAACGGGATCTGCAGCAGATAGATGATAACAGCCGCTACCGCCGCCAAACTGCCGGGATTTAATAGTAGCTGCCGCAAGGTGAAGCGCGCGTTTTTGCCGGCCACCAACCAAGCCCCCAGCGAATGCACCAGAATATTAAACGGTAGCTGGAACAGCATGGCGTAAAACAGCGCTTCCTCGCCGTAAATTGCGGTGATCACCGGAAAACCCATAAATCCGGCGTTGGTGAAAATGGTCATAAACCGGTAAACGCCCACCTGCTGTGGCTTAGCTCTCAGTATCACCGGCATGAGAAAGCCTACCGCAATGAGAATGGCGTACACGATCAGCGTAATGCCAAGCAACGCCAGAATATCCAGCGTGCTTTTATCGCTTTTTACGTTGATGACCGAGCTGAGTAGCAGCGCCGGCATGGTCACGCACAGCACCAGTTTGGAGAAACCGCGACTGAGTTCATCGGTTAACAACCCGGTTTTGTTGGCAATATATCCTACCGCCATGATCAGAAACAGCGTGACAAGCTGATTGATAATGCCGGCCATATCCATCGTCATAAACAATCTTCCTTTTTAAGTGGTCTGTGCACAGTATACCCCAAACCGTGTGGAATGTCAAAAGAAAAAACAGCCCGTCAAAGGACGCTGCACCATAGGAATGGATCGTTCAAAACCGATTGATCTCTATGGCGTAGCTCCCGAACGAGCTGTCCGGTCTATTTAATGAATGCCGATGGGTATCGGCGGAAAGGTTGCCGCCCGGTTATTGCTGTCTACCGCCGTCCAGGGGATTTCCGGTAGCAACAGCCGCACCTCATCCACAAACGTGTGCTTCGGCATACCGCTGACGATGTGTATTGCACGCAGTTTTTTGGCGGCAACAGCGGCTGTCAGCGCGGTGTCGCGGCTGAATAGGATGGTCATTTCACCGCCTAGCCGCTTGGTGCTGTTATACAATAGCTGTAGCTCATCCAGCGCAAACGTGCTCAGTTTGCAGGTGCTTTGTATAGAAACGACCTGTAGCGTGCAATCGTGCTGCTCGGCCAGCTTCTTGCCATGCCGGACCAGCCGCAGACAATCGGAACGGTCGGTAACAAACACAACAACGCTTTTATGTTGCATATCACTCGTCCTTTCTGTGGTCTCTACGCCTAATATACCAGAAAAATGTGACCGTTATATGTCGAAATGTTAACCGTTCCGTAAATCTTATTTTCCTCTTGCAACCCCGCTAAAAGCGTGCTACAATAAAGAAAATCTCAAAAAAAGGGGGGGTATCCCATATGAAACGCGTTGCCGTTATCAACGATCTGTCCGGCTTGGGACGTTGCTCGCTGACTGCCGCTTTGCCGGTGCTGTCGGTCATGGGTGTTCAGCCGTGCGCGTTACCCACCGCCGTGCTGACCAATCAGACGGGCTATCCCTCGTACAGCGTGCAGGATTTCGCTCCGTGCATGGCCGATTACGTCGCCGAATGGAAAAAAGCCGGCATGAGCTTTGATGCGGTCTATACCGGCTTTCTTACCGGCGAACAGCAGATCTCGCAGATCGGCGAGTTTCTGCAGGCGTTCCGCACGCCGGAAACGCTGTTGATCGTCGATCCGATCATGGGGGATAACGGCGAGCGATATCCCACCTTTTTGCCGGCGTTGTGCGACCGCATCTGCGAGCTGGCATTGCAGGCGGATGTCATTACGCCCAATCTAACCGAGGCTTGCTTGCTGACCGGCGTGGATTACCGCGAGATCGTTGCATCGGCCGATCTGCCGTCCCAAGCGGCGGCCATCGGTCGTTCGCTGTGTGATCGGGGTGTTGGCACGGTGGTGATCACCGGCATTCACCAGAACGACCATCTGCTGAACATCGTTATCGACCACGGCAAGGTGCACGAGATTGCTGTGCCGTGCATTGGCGGTAGCTATTCCGGCACCGGCGATCTGCTTGCCTCGGTGCTGTGCGGCGGTTTGCTCAATGGCATGACCGCCGCCGAAGCGACCAAGCTCGCCACACGCTTTATCTGCGCGGCGCTGAACGATACCGTGGCCGCCGGAACCGACCGGAACGACGGCGTGCTATTCGAGCGTCACCTGTCGATGCTGTTACCCGTTTAACACATAGATCGACAGATTGAGATATCCGGCGAACAACACCCACAACATATACGGTATCAGCAAATACGCTGCCGGCCGCGAAAACTTACGGAAGGTGGCGTAGGTCATGGCGATCAACGCCAACAAAAGCAGCAGCCAGAAGAAGGCGAACAACCGCCATTCCAAGCGGAAAAACAAGAGCGGCCACAGCACGTTGACCAATAACTGATACACGTAGATCTGCACAGCCTTCCACGTATCCGGCTGCTTGGTCTGCGTCACCAACCAGATGCCGATCGCCATCAGAACGTACAGGATCGACCACACCACCGGGAACAACCACCCGGGCGGCGACAGCGGCGGCTTCACCAGATTTTGGTACTGATCGGTGCCGCCGATCAACCCGCCGATCGCGCCAAGCGCCAGCGTGCCGCCGATCCATGCGGCCAATACGCCCCATTTTTTCCAGGATTTCTCTTTTTCCATAGCACGACACTCCTTTCGTCCATAGTCAGTATATGGCTGTCTGGGTGAAATTTAACCGTCTGCCGAAATAAAAATTTGAACGGTCACCGCGTGTGACCGTTCTTTTTTTACGCCGATTTTACAAAATAGCGGTATAGAATCTTACGTTTCGCTCCTATAATGAAGGTGAAAACCGCGGTGGATATGACCAAAGGAGAGATTATGATGAAAAGAACGTGTATATTGTTTATCGTACTGATTTTGCTGTTGGCAGGCTGCGCACGGCAGGCGTTTGATCCGTCAGCGACGATTGGCGTGACCACGCGCGAAAGTGGCTCGGGAACGCGTAGCGCGTTTATGGAGCTGTTTGAGATCGAGAAGATCAAGACCGACGCGGTGGAAACCAACAACACCGCCGTGATGATGACGACGGTTGCCGGTGATCGGCACGCGATCGGCTACAGCTCACTCGGTACGTTGGGAGATACGGTCAAAGCGCTGAAGATCGACGGCGTTTCGGCTACGGCGGAGAACGTCAAATCCGGTGAATATAAGGTGGTACGGCCGTTCGTGCTGGCTACCAAGACCGATCTGAGTGCGGCGGCACGGGATTTTGTAGAGTTTATCACCAGCGCAGACGGTCAGCAGATCGTTGAGCAGCAGGGGTATATTCCGGCGGTAGCCAACGCAAAAGCGTATGCCGGCGAGGTCAAAAGCGGCAAGATCGTCGTTGGTGGTTCGTCGTCCGTTGCTCCGCTTATGGAAAAGCTGAAAGAGGCATACGAGGCCAAAAACAGCGGCGTTACGGTGGAGATCAATCAAACCGATTCATCCTCCGGTATTGCCGATGCAGCCGAGAGCGTGTGCGATATCGGGATGTCGTCGCGTGAACTGAAGGGCTCGGAGCTGGCCAAAGGGCTGGAAAGCACGGTTATGGCGCAGGATGGCATTGCAGTCATCGTCAAC
>JAFUPS010000189.1 GCA_017481085.1 Clostridia bacterium
CATACGAGGCCATGTACTGCAGCGCACGCAGGTCTTCGATCATGTTATCCATGCTGCCGGAGGACGGCTGCGCATCTCTGGTAGCCGCCAGCACGTCGTTGTACTCACCGCCCATGTGGATGGTGTTGAGAATGTGATTTTCCCATGCACGCTCGTTAATGTCATGACCGGTATACAAGCTGGTCGCCAGCATAGATTGTGTGTAGGACTTATCGGTCAGCAACTGCTGCGGATAGGTGATGTTGCCGTTTTCGATGGTGATGTAGTTGGTACCGGCACCATCCATAAACGCGTCGCCCACCTCGGAAATGTAGGTGTGCAGGTTCTTAAACAACCAACCCAGCTCGGCATCCGACATGCCGTCGTCCGGGTTGAGCGTCACACCGTCGGCCGCGGCATCCGCCACCGTCGCCGGGTTGAAGTCGCCATATTCGCCGTCGTTGTCGCTCACCGACCAGTTCAGCGGCCAGTAGTACGGCTCGTTTTCGGTGTACAGGTGCACCGTCGGGAGCGACGTACCGCCCATGGTCATCTCGGTAGAACGACGCTGAATGTAGCTAATCGTTTCCTTGATACGCTCAGCACGTACCGTATTGTAGTTGTCGTTGTTCATCGTGTTCCACGGCGTATTGCTGTAATCGTTCGGCGTGGTCAGACTATATTCGCCGCTGTTAGCATAGCTGGAGACCTGCGAATACTTCGGATCGGTCCAGCTGCCGCCTTCGCCGTCCATACCGTCGGTAGGCGTACCGCCCCACCAGGAGTTGATACCCAGATACAGCGGTGCACCGATCTCGGCAGCGGCGTTGAGCACGTGGTTGATCTGCGGCTCAGTACCTTCCTTACCCCAGATCATGTAGTTCATTTCCCAGCAAAGGGCCACTTCATACACGCCCTCGGCCTTGTAGCTGTCAACCAGCGATTTCAGCTGATCGATCGTCTTGTTAGTCGGAAGCTCCGGCAGCATGATACCAAGCTTCATCTTGGTAGCAACGCCCTGTGCGCTAGCCAGCACATCCACTTCCGGCAACGCCCAGACGCGACGGATACGGATGTTGCCATACGTACCATAGCTCGCACGAGTATTGGTAATACGCACGGTCATGGTCGCGGCACCGCCATGTACCGAAGCCGGCACATCAAGGAAGTGGTGGTTCGGGCCGGTGGAATTCGGGTCGTACGAACGCGTGCCCACCGATGTACCGTTAACCGTAACCGAGTAGCTGATACGCGCGTCGCTGCGCTCGTGGATCTCTTCGATATCCAGCGTGACCGCACCGGTCGTCGGGACCGGCATAGTGAATTCGATATACGCATTGCGCGCAGCCAGCTCGATGTAGCCGTACGTCTCCGCAGCGTAGTCGCCGGGGCCGCCGATTACGCCGTTACCGGCGCTGACCTTATTCACCGTACCGCTGGTGGTAACCGCGTTCTGGTTAGATTTCTCGCCGTACAGCGTGACGTCACCGAAGTTCATCACGTACTCGCTGTCAACGGCAGCTTCGCTATAATTTGCGCCCTCGTAGCGCATACGGGTCACGACGTCGCAGACGTTGACCGCACCGTCAGCGTTCATATCCTGCATGACGGCATCCTGGCGTTTGCCGCCCAGCACCGCACCGCGCAGATACTCAACGTCCAAGCCGGACAGCATGGTATCGCTGTTGATATCGCCCTTCATGTTGTTGGAGGTCGAGGTCAGGCCGATGTATTCCAGCGCCGCGCCCTCGTAGCTCTCCCAATGCTGCATGGTGACCTTGACGTAAGCGGTGGTCGCACCGTACAGGCTGGTCAGCTTATGGGTATAATCCTGCACCGTCGTCAGCGAGGACGAGCCGGTGATGGTCTTCACGTCGGTAAAGTTCACGCCATCGAGCGAGACCGAGATGGTCAGATAACCCGGATCGGAACCGGTTGCATTGTACGCCCAATATTTGAGGTTGAGCGCGATGTTTTCGAGCGCTGCATTCTTCGCCGCCGAAACCTTCAGCACCACGTAGCCTTCGCCCATGTTGCCGCCCGGGGTAGCGACAACGCCGTTGTTGCCGCCAAGATACAGGTTGGCCACATCGTATGCACCCTCGGCAAAGATGGTATCTACCGCGGTGGTAACATTCTCATCTCTCGTCAAAGCGGAGAAGTCGATCTCGGAGCTGTAGTTGCCCGTCGAAGCGCCCACCGCCACACCGGTGATAGCGGAGTAATCCACACCGGCGGTATCCGGTGCACCGTAACGGATCATGGAGACCTTCACGTTGACCGTCTGATAGCCGGCCGCCGGCAACACGTACTCGGTGGTAGCAATGCAGGTATTGGTGTAGCTTTCGCCGGTCGATTCGGTGAGAGTAGCAATTTCGGTATACGCGCCACCGTCATAGGAAGCTTCGATCTTGATGTAATCGCGCGTATCGGCGCCGGACAGACGGTATTTCAGCGTCATGCTCAGGTCATCGTAGAACATGTAGCCGTCACCGGCATCCAGCTGCTGCACATAGTAGGACGGCACTTCGCCGCTGATCGGCGATGCAAACACCGAGTAGCAAGACGGCGTGGCCAAGCCGCTGGAAGACAGCGCGCCCAGACCCAGGATTGCCGACGTGGCATCGCCCTCATTGGTGGGCAGCGTGGAGAAATCCAGCACGCTCGCGATATCGCGCGGTTTTTCTTCCGCTGCCGGCGGCACGCCCTTGATGGCATTGGCCGTGATACCGGAGTAGTCCACACCGGCACCGTCCGGAGAGGTCCAGTGCTGCATGGTCACCTTGACGTAGACGTTGCGGTAACCGGCAGCACCCGTCAACGGAATGGACGCACTACCGAAGCAGTTCTGCGAATAGGTACTACCCAGGCCTTCGTTGTAGTTGGTCAACTGGGTATACGTCTCGCCGTCGAGCGACATTGCAACCTTCACGTAGCCCTGGTTGCCGGCGTTGGTGCCCACACGATAATCCAGCTTGAGCACCGGCGTATCGGCAAACACCTTGCCGGCGCCGGCCGTCAGCTTCTGAACGTAATAACCCTCGCCCGCGTAACCCTTACCGGCGACAAACTTGGTGTAGATGTCAGCCACGATCAGGTTATCCGCTTCCACAGCGCCGAGGTTGGTGATAGCCGTAGCCGCCGCCGAGAAATCCTCGGTAGCGGTGGTCAGGTCGGAGAAATCGAGCACGTTGGAGACCGGCTCGGTGGTTTCTTCCTCGCCGCTGTCGTCACCGCCCGAAAGCGCCGTTGACGACGTACCGGTGATGACGGATTTCACCACACCGCCGCAGGTCGGGCCGCCCCAGTGCTGGATGATGATCTTCACCCAAACCTTCTGGTAACCCTGTGCACCGTTCAGCACGACCGCCGCATCCTCACGGCTGACGAGGTTGCTGTCCGCACCTTTGCCGGTATTGAAGTTGGCAAAATCGTAATAGGTCTCACCGTCAACCGAGCCCTGCACCTTAACGTAGCCCTGCAGTTCGGTATTCGTCGCCAACCAGTAGGTCAGTTCGACGATCGGCGCTGCGGCAAAGGTGTTGCCCTCGCCGAGGTCAAGCGTCTGAATGTAATAGCCTTCGCCGGCATAACCCTTACCGGCAACGAACTTGGTGTAGCAATCCGCAATCACCAGGTTGCTGGCTTCATCCGCGCCCAAGCCGGTGATAGCGTCCGCAGCGGCGGTGAAGTCCTCGGTGGCGTCAACCGTCAGCGTGGAGAAGTCCAGCGTGCTGCTGGCGGTGTAGTTCGCATAGGTTTCCGAGGAAACCGCCTGACCGGTAACAGTCACCTGCTGGATAGCGCCGGCATACATGCTGCCCCAGTGCTGCACGGTGATCTTCACGTACACCGTCTGGAAGCCCTGCGCACCATTCAGCGAGATCGACTGATACTGACGGGAGGTGTCGCTGTAATCCGAACCGACACCCGTCGTCTGA
The DNA here is from genome assembly GCA_017481085.1 of Clostridia bacterium. Lineage (GTDB taxonomy): Bacteria > Bacillota > Clostridia > Oscillospirales > Acutalibacteraceae > RGIG426. The sequence goes on from JAFUPS010000189.1 coordinate 3,921, forward strand.
CTGTAAAACGTGATCGGATAGTTGGTACCGTCGACACCACCAGTCACGTTGATGTAACCCTGATTGGTGGAGTTGACAGCGAGCCAGTAGGTCAGATCAACCACCGGGGCGGTCATAAAGACGTTGCCCTCGCCGGCATCCAGCTTCACGACGATGTAGCCCTCACCTGCATAACCGCCCGGCGTAACGCACATCGCATAGGTCGACTGGAGCTGCATGTTGCTGACCTCATATACGCCAACCGATTTGATTTGCTCGGCCGCCGTGGTCTTATCGGTGTTTTCCGCCAGCGACGAAAACTCCACCGTCGTGGTCACTTCGGTGACCTCACCGGCAGCCGCCGCGGTGATGCCCAGCGCCGATACCAGCGACAGCAGCATAGCCACGCACAGCACCAGCGAGAGCAGATTTCTGAACGTTTTCTTCATGGTGTTATTCACTCCTTCATTCGTTGTTGCGGTCTTATGCCTGCTCCTCGGCCGCATCGCTGGCCGGGTCTTCCTCGTACTGATCCCACTCGTCTTTGTAATCCGACTCAGTGGAAACCGTTACGATCGAGAGCTGCAAAAACCGCCGGAGCTCCCAGTTGGGAGAGGTATACAATTTCTTCATCGTCAACCCCTCCTTTATTCCGCTTTCAAATGAGAAATGTTCTCACGGCAGAAGGTCAACAGCGTGGTAACTTCCGCATCGGTCAGCGTGGTCTGCTTGGTGAGCAGATCGCCCAGCGTATTCGTCGCACCGTTGGAGATCTCGTTGGCGGCGATAGCCTGCGCCACGCCAACGAGCGTCTTTTCTGCCTCACCGCTGATGATCGCCTTAGCGTTATCGTCGTTGTAGCTATACACGGTCACGCCGTTCACCACAATGTAAGAGCGCGCGGCGATAACACGGTTGGCACGACCGCCGGTCGTACCGTTCTTCAGCGTAGCAAACACCTCTTCGCCTGCCTGCACCTTAGCCAGCTTAGCAGCATCGGAGCTATCGATCTTGGCAACCGCCGGCGTAGCACCGTGGCGGCCCACGACGTCCTTCGTGAGATCCTGACCCTCATACAGCAGATCTGCCGGAAGCATCACAACACCCACTTCGGTGATCTGTGCCATGTCGGCGATCGTGGAGGCATCCGGCGTGGTCTGGAAGCGGATGCCCTGATCGCTCGTGGAGGTCTTGATGGTCGCGCCATCCAGATCGATGTGGTCGTTCTCACCCACGGTGATGACCGACACAGCGGCAGCATAATCCGGCTGCTCAAAATCGGTGCCCAGCGTCAGCTCGGCGTCGCCCATCCAGTCGGAAACCACCATATCGGCAACGCCGATAGCCGCATCGCCGGACGTCGCATTCACCGTGAACTTGAGCGTCAGCCATGCATCGGTGGCGGCATTACCGCCAACCACGTTGGAAACGGTGACGAATTTCACGCCGTCGCTCACCTCGCGGACGGTGACCTCCTCAACGTTACCGATCAACTGCACATCCTCGCGCAGCTCCACGCCGACGTAAGTGAGCATGTCCGTATCAAACGTGACCGTACCCTCCACACCGCCGACGGTATTGGCACCGTTGTTGACGTACAGCGACACACCGATCGTATCACCGTTTTCGGCTTGTGCCGGCGCGTCGATGTAGATCTGCACCGGATTGGCAGCCGAAGCCGGCAGCGTCACGATGCTCATCAGCAGCGCCATCGCCAGCAACATAACCATTACTCTTTTCATTCTCCTCAATCCTTTCCTTAATTTATATATGCTACGTTTGGTAAAATGCCGATCGGGCAAATGACTATTGCCCTACTTTACATTACTATAGTACCACTTCACATTTTTTGTTTTCAACGCAATTTGTTTCTAATTTATCCGCAATTGTTGCCTATTGAGGAAAATCACCTTTACGACATCGTTTTAAAAAAAGTGTGAAAAAAACAAAAATCTTTCTTGGAAGCGTGATATTCTGTGAAAAATATTAATTTTTCTGCCTTTTCGGCCGCCACCAATAGAGCGATGTTTTTTCTTTTTTGTTGTCCCCTCACAGCGGCGAGCAACAAAAAAGCAAGCGACCAAATCGGTCGCTTGCTTTTTCATGGTACTCGTTCCTAATATAACATATCGTCGTAGTATGGGCAACGCGGTGCGGTACCGTATGTACGCCCATAATTCCCGGCGCATTCGCGTTGCATATGATGGCGACAATCCACGTCACAATGCCACAACTGTGGCGGCGTATCCGGATCGCCTTTCACATAATCGATCATGTGTGCCAGCGCCTCCTGCTGGCGCGGTGTCAGTTTGTCGCCGTGCTCCAGTAACATTTTGCGTGCGCGTTCGGCGGCTTTTGCAGCCCGTTCCTCCATAGTCGTCTCCCCCTCTATTTCAACAATCGCAAACCTTTGGGATAGTGATTTTTCAATTGCCGGCCGTCCCCTTTACCAAAACCGGTCGGCACGCCGGCAGCCATCACGACAGCATAGCCGCGGCCCTCGTGTGACAGGCTTTCTCCCCGCAAAAAACGGGGTAGATTTTCGTCATCCTCTAACAGCTCAACGCGTTGTCTGGCCAGCGAGCCGTACGCCATCGCCCACGCGTGGGTGGGCTCAAGCCGGTTTTTGCGCTCCTCCGCCACCGCCACACCGGCCATCAAAAACGGCAGGCCGGATAACCGCGGCGTTTCGGGCGGCATCAGCCGCCACGTGTCGCCGGTACGATGCAGTATGCCGGATGGCACCGCTGTCATCCATTCAGCCAGCGCCGCACGCACCGGCGCGGCGGTTTTTTCCTCTGTGTACGTCGGCAACGTACTACGCGAATCGCCCTCGCGGCGAAACAGTGCGATAAAGTGCCCTTCACCGCCGTCGGCCGGAAAAATGCGGCGCGTAGCCGTCAGATCCACCTCCGGCAACGCCTCCTCGGAAAACGCCGCCACCCGTTCGCACGGAAACCCGGGGCGTCCGAACGGCACATCAATGCGCTCCAATTTAAAATCGGGGTGACGTTTTAGAAAATGCGCCACCTGGCACTCGTTTTCCTCCGGCGCAAAGGTGCAGGTTGACAGCACCAGCCGTCCACCCGGGCGTACCGTCTTGGCCGCCGCATCCAGGATACCAGCGGCACGCTCGGCGCACAAACGAATATTCTCTTCGCTCCACATTGCCAGCGCATCCGGCTCTTTGCGGAACATTCCTTCGCCGGAGCAGGGCGCATCCACCAGCACCGCATCAAACCAATCGGACAACGGCGGACACAGTACCGCCGTATCCATGTTGGTGACCACGGCGTTAGCCACGCCACAGCGCTCGAGATTGTGCATCAGCACGCGCGCGCGTGCCGGGACGTATTCGTTGCACCACAAAAAGCCTTCGCCCGCCAATGCCGCGGCAATCTGCGTGGATTTACCGCCCGGGGCGGCGCACAGATCCAGCACCCGTTCCCCCGGCTGCGGTGCCAACACCGTTACCGCGGACATCGCCGATGGCTCCTGCATGTAGTAGGCACCGGCGTGGTGCATGGGGTCGGCACCGGCTTTCAGTTCCGGCGGGGCGGCAAAGCCAACGGGCGAGAACGGCAACGGCTCCCCAAGCGGTAGCACCGCTTGGGCCGTTTCTATCGGGCATTTCAGCGTATTGACACGCAATCCGCGTGCCGGTAGATCACCCTCTGCCAGCCAATCCCCGCCGCACAAAGCGGTCATGCGCTCCACAAACCGTGTTGGCAGTACCATCCGGCCTCACCCCTTTCTACCTATATTATAATAGCAGGTGAGCGGAAATGCAAGACATTCATTCCTTGGTGCGCAGTTCCTTCCAGCCGACCGCCAGCAACAGCACGCCGAATAATCGCCGCAACCATTCCGCATCCATAAACGACGCCGCGATCGCCGCTGCCGCACACACCGGCAGCCCGAGCAAGCTCCATTTCACCGCCGGCCATTTGACCAATCCGTTTTTGTGGTGTTGCCACAGCGCCGGCGGTGCACAGCACAGAAAATACGCCAGATTCAACACGCCGGCCGGATACGGTTCCATACCTACTACCGCCGTCAGCCACAACAGCAACAGCGAGCCGCCGCCTACGCCCATGCCGCTGATGGCACCGGTCGCCGCGCCGACCAGCATCGCTACCCACCACACATTCACAGTGCAAACACCGCCTTAACACCGCCCCACAGCAGTAACACACCAAAAATGCGATGCAACCACAGCGTCGGAATTGATTTCAAAAACCTACCCCCTATTACACCGCCGACCGCACCGCCTACCAGATACGGCCACGCCATTCCCCAGTCGATCGCTTCACGGAACAGCGCGACGATCAACGAGACTACCGTCAGCGGCAAGATCACCCCCAGTGACGTAGCAAATACCTGCCGGGAAGTCAGTCCGCTTTTTTGCAGCAGCGGCACGGCGAGCATTCCACCGCCGCCGCCGAAAAATCCGCACACCGCGCCGGATGCCACACCGGTCAACGCCCATTTTGTCTGTTGTTTCATCCAAACCTCCTCCGTTTCCGGGTTTAGTATTTCCCGAAAAAAAGAAAAAGTCCTCGCATGAGGACTTTTTTCACAGCAGTTCGTTTAGTCGTTGCATGTTTTCACCGCTTGGCTCTGGCAGATGTCCGAACGCAAACGGCAGACCGAGCGCATCGTATTTCACCTGACATACCTTGCGGAAGGGCAGCAGCTCCACCTTATCCACACATGCGTGGCTGTCGGCGATCGCCTTCAGCGCCAGCACGTTTTGCGCGGTGTCGTTCAGCGTAGGAATGATCACCTGTCGCAGGGTGGTGGGAATACGCCGCGCCTCCAGCTCCGCCAAAAAATCCAGCGGTGCCTGCAAACCGCAGCCCACGAGCGCGCGGTAGGAAACGTCATCGGTATACTTGATATCCAGCAGCACACGGTCGGTGACGGTCAGCGCCCGCCGCACCGCCTCGTTCAACACGCAGCCGGACGTATCCAGGCAGGTATGAATACCGCGTTCGCGGCATAACGCAAATACTTCGTACACAAAATCCGCCTGCAACAGCGGTTCTCCACCCGACAGCGTGATACCGCCGGTCTCACCAAAGTATTCGGTAAACCGTGTCGCCTTTTGCACCAACGCCTCCGCCGTGTACGGCGTGCCGCCGGTCAGCTCCCACGTATCGGGGTTGTGACAGCAACCACAACGCAGCGGACAGCCCTGCAAGAATGCCACAAACCGCACACCCGGCCCATCTACCGTGCCAAGGCTTTGGATGGAATGTACGCGACCGGTCATCACAGCGCCTCGTGGAAGGTGCGGCTGATGACCTCGCGCTGCTGCTCGCGGGACAGCTTATGGAAATTCACCGCATAGCCAGATACCCGAATGGTGAGGTTGGGATACGCTTCCGGATCCTCATAGGCTTTCATCAGCGTCTCGCGGTTGAGCACGTTGACGTTGATGTGATGCGCTTTTTTGGCAAAATAGCCATCCAGAATCGATACCAGGTTGTCCACCCGTTCCTCCGGCGTGCGACCAAGCGCCTCCGGGGTAATGGAGAAGGTATTCGAAATACCGTCGCGGCAATCGTCAAACCGCAGCTTCGCCACGGAGTTAAGCGAAGCGAGCGCGCCGTTTTCCTCTCGATTGTGCATGGGGTTGGCACCCGGCGCAAACGGTGCGCCGGCCACACGACCGTCCGGCGTAGCGCCGGTATGCTTGCCGTACATCACGTTGGAAGTAATGGTCAGCACCGACAGCGTATGGATAGCATCGCGATAGGTGGGCGTCTTGCGCAGCTCGGTAATCACCTGATGCGTGAGATCGCGCGCGATCAGATCCACGCGGTCGTCGTCGTTGCCGAATTTCGGGAACGAGCCCATCGTGCGGAAATCCACCACAAAGCCATCCTCGTTCTTCACCGGCAACACCATGGCGTACTTGATCGCACTCAGGCTATCTGCCACCACCGACAATCCGGCAACGCCAAACGCCATAAATCGCTCCACCTGCGTGTCGTGCAATGCCATCTGAATTTTTTCGTAGGCATAGCGATCGTGCATATAGTGAATGATGTTCATGGTGTTGACGTACAACCGCATCAGCCAACTGATGTATACGGTGAACCGGTCCATGACTTCATGGAAATCCAGCTTATCGCTATCCATCACCGGCATTTGCGGACCGATATGCACACCGCTTTCGGCATCGTAACCGCCGTTGATAGCAATCAGTAACAGCTTGGCCAAATTGCACCGCGCACCAAAGAACTGCATCTGCTGGCCCACCTTCATGGCGGACACGCAACACGCAATGGCGTAATCGTCGCCGTACAGCGGGCGCATTACGTCGTCGTTTTCATATTGAATGGAATCGGTATCGGCCGATACCTTCGCGCAGAATTTCTTAAATCCGGTCGGCAACGCCGAGGACCACAGCACCGTGAGATTCGGCTCCGGCGACGGACCAAGCGTATACAGCGTATTGAGCATGCGGAAGCTGGACTTAGTGACCAGCGTGCGGCCGTCCTCGCCCATGCCGCCGACAGCTTCAGTGATCCACATCGGGTCGCCGCCAAACAGTTCGTTGTATTCCGGTGTGCGCAGATGTCGGGCCATGCGCAACTTGATAACGAAATCGTCCATCAGCTCCTGCGCACCCTGCTCGGTCAGGATGCCATCGGCCAGGTCGCGCTCCACATAAATATCAAAGAACGTACTGACACGCCCAAGCGACATCGCCGCACCGTTTTGCTCTTTGATCGCCGCCAGATAAGCGAAGTACGTCCATTGGACCGCCTCGCGGGCGTTAGCGGCCGGACGGCCAATATCGTAGCCGTACATCGCCGCCATTTCCTTAAGGAAGCCAAGGAAACGGATCTGAGAGAACAGCTCCTCGTCCAGACGGATCTGATCGGCGTTGAAATTACCGGCGGCCAGCGCAGCCTTATCTGCCTGCTTCGCCTCAATAAGTCTGTCCACGCCGTACAGCGCCACACGGCGATAGTCACCGATAATACGGCCGCGGCCGTACGCATCCGGCAAGCCAGTGATGACGTGGCATTTGCGCGCGGCGCGCATTTCGTCGGTATAGGCGCGGAACACACCGTCGTTGTGCGTGGTGCGATAACGGAAGCCTTCCTCTACACTGCGACCAAGCAGATAACCGTAAGCCTCGCACGCCTGGCGCGCCATACGGATGCCGCCGAACGGATTGACACCGCGCTTTAAAGGGCTGTCCGTCTGCAAACCGACGATGATCTCCTTCGATTGGTCGATGTAACCGGGCGCATACGAGGTGAGCGACGAAACGGTATCGGTATCAATGTCCAGCACACCGCCGTTTTGGCGTTCCTGCGCAAACAATCCGTTTACCGTTTGCATCAGTTCGTTGGTGCGCGGAGTAGCCCCGGCCAAAAAATCGGCTGTGCCGCGGTATTCGGTATAGTTTGTCTGAATGAAATCACGTACGTTGATCTCATCCTGCCATACACCCGCGTTAAAACCGGTCCAATTTTCATGCATCATGGCAAAGGCCTCCTTAACTTTAGAGTGAAAAAAAGAAAGGGCAATTCAACCACATGTTAATTGAATCGCCCTTGATGTCGATACTCAAGAGTGCATAGCCATTATATAACAAGATATAGTGTTTGTCAACGCAAAAAGAAAATTTATTCGACAATATTTTGTGGTTTGATTTTTCCAAAATGAAAAACAACAAAAGGGAGAGCTCAGAGGCCCTCCCTTTTGTGCATTTGTTCTTATTTCTCCTTTTTCGGATGCGCCGCCCGGTGCAGTTCCCGGGAAATACCCATGCGGCGGCGCAGCAACACCAGCGACGCGTATATCCGCCCCAGCCAGCTATCGCCGTAATACACACGGCAATCGCGGCAAAACAGCTTAAAGCGTGCCAGGATCTTGTCACGCCCCACACCGTCCATATCCGAAAAACGGCGCGTCAGCTCGGTATCCAACAGCTCAACGGTCTCGCCGCGCGCACGCATATCACGTAAAAAGGCATGATCCACAAAATCCACAAAATACC
>JAFUPS010000190.1 GCA_017481085.1 Clostridia bacterium
CGATATACACGTTTTCTGCACCCAGACGTTTAGCGGTACGCGCCGCATCCATGGCGACGTTGCCGCCGCCCACCACCGCCACGTTTTTCACCGGCTGAATGGGGGTGGTAGCATCCGGACGGTACGCCTTCATCAGGTTGGAACGCGTGAGAAACTCGTTAGCGGAATACACACCGCGCAGGTTTTCACCCGGGATATTCATAAAGCGCGGCAAACCTGCACCCGAACCGATAAAGATAGCGTCATACTGCGCTTTCAGTTCGTCGATGGTCAGCACACGACCGATGACCATGTTGGTCTCGATCTTAACCCCGAGGGCCTTGAGCCCCTCCACTTCCTTTTGCACAATAGCCTTAGGTAAGCGGAACTCCGGAATACCGTATACCAGCACGCCGCCGGCCAGATGCAACGCCTCGTACACCGTGACGTCGTACCCCAGCTTGGCAAGGTCACCGGCGCAGGTGAGACCGGCCGGGCCGGAGCCAACCACCGCCACCTTGTGACCATTGGGGGTAGGTTTTTGTACATCACCGGTCGCATGCTCGTTGTGGTAGTCGGCCACAAAACGCTCCAACCGGCCGATCGCCACCGGCTCACCCTTGATGCCGCGGCTGCACTTACCCTCGCATTGCGTTTCCTGCGGACACACACGTCCGCACACCGCCGGCAACGAGGACGAACGGTTAATGATGCGATACGCTTGCTCAAAGTTGCCTTCCGCCACCTCGGCAATAAACGCCGGGATGTCAATATTGACCGGGCAACCGGCAATACACGGCTTTTTGTGGCATTGCAGGCAACGCTTGGCCTCCTCTACCGCCATTTCCGGCGTGTAGCCCAGCGCAACCTCCTGAAAGTTCTTGTTGCGCACGTCCGGCTCCTGCGCCGGCATCGGGCATTTGGTAAGCCCTAAATTGATGGTATATTTCGGGGGCATGTCACTCCGCCTCCTTCTTAAAGAGGTTGCAGGTTGCCTCGTGCTGACGGCGCTCAAACGGCGCATATGCACGGCTGCGGCTCATCGCCTCGTCAAAATCGACCAGATGGCCGTCAAAATCCGGGCCGTCCACGCAGGCGAATTTCGTTTCGCCGCCAACCGTCAGGCGGCAGCCGCCGCACATACCGGTACCGTCGATCATGATCGGGTTCATGGAAACGATCGTTTTGATGCCGTACGGCTTGGTCGCCGCACACACGAATTTCATCATGATCAGCGGACCGATGGCGATGACCTCGTCAAATGTTTCACCGGCCTCCAGCAGCTTGTTCAGCGGTACGCACACGTTGCCCTGCTCACCGTAGGAGCCATCGTCGGTCATCAGATAAAACGCCTGCGAGCAGGCCTTGAATTCCTCTTCCAGAATTACCAGGTCTTTATTGCGGAAGCCGATGATGGCGGTCACCTCGCACCCCAGCTCGTGCAGCTTCTGCGCGACCGGCAACGCAATGGCGCAGCCAACGCCGCCGCCGACCACGCACACCTTTTTCAATCCTTCCACGTGCGTGGGCGTACCAAGCGGCCCAACGAAATCCTGAATATACTCGCCCTCGGCCTTGTGGTTGAGTTTCTCGGTCGTAGCACCTACCACCTGGAAAATGATCTTCACCGTACCGGCCTGCACGTCCTGCCCGGCGATGGTCAGCGGAATGCGCTCGCCATCCTCATCCACACGCAGAATGATAAACTGCCCGGGCTGTGCCTTGCGTGCCACCAACGGTGCCTCGATATCCATTTCGGTCACCGTGGGATTTAAGATTCGTTTGTGTACAATACGATACATAGCATCCGTTCCTTTCGGAAATTTCGGGAAAACCGGTGTCCCATTCGGTATTCAGTATACTCTCATCCGGCAGTATTGTCAAAGGATTTTTACGGCAAAATAAAATCGCCCCGGAGGGGCGATTTTCGGTTATTCTTCCGTCGGCTGTTCGATATCGTCAAGCGTCTGCCATTTCTGCATAGCTTCTTCCATCGGCATGCCGCCGGCAATGGCTTCTTTGCGCACGGCGTTGATCTTCTGGATCTCTTTCATGCGCTCACCGGTCAACGAATAGCCCTTCATAGCCAGCAGCGTCAGCGCCCAGGCAACCATCGGCACCACACAGAACAGCGCAATGACCACCCAATTCATACCATCCACGTACAGCGTGGTCTTGGTGGGCAGGTCGTTGACGCCGATAAACAGCAACGCCACGCTGACTACCGTCGCCGACAGCGACGACACCAGCTTATCCACCAGCGAGAACAGCGTGCCCATGATACCCGGGATGAACTTACCCGAGCGATACGTCTCGTAGTCGGCGCAATCGGCCACCATGGGAATCGGCATATCGGCGGTGGCGTAATACGCACCGTAGCCCACACCGAAGAACAGCACGAACAGAATCGTATACAGGTTGATAGCCAAGCCGTTTTCGTTATACAGCGACAGGCTGAACGCCGGGTCGCCCGGCTTCCACAGCAACAGCATAGCCAGCACGCCGACGTAGCAAATCAGCGCCACCGTTACGTAGGTCATCAGCGATCTCTTCTGCCCGTGCTTTTGCGAGGTACGAACGGTGAGCAGGAAGAACGGCGCCGCAAAGACGTAGCCCACCACCATCATCGGCAGATACAGAAAATCGTAATTGTTCATACTGGTGCCATCGGCCGCAATACCGAACTGTGTCATGCAACCGTACAGCATGCACAGCACCGTCAGATTGGTGGCGATCGACAGCGCCAGCTTGCAGCCACCACCGGCCACCATCAGCCGCTGCAGCGGCTTGTTGTGGCGCACGATCTGCACGTACTCGGAGATCTTCACCGGCTCTTGCTTGCCGCCGATGCCAAAGTATTTGCTGTTGTCCTTTTCCCAAATACCAATGATCGCCAGCACCGTCAGCAACACCGACACCACAATACCAATGGGCGTCATAATGTTAAACCACGTGGCGTTGTAATCACCGGCGATCTTGTCGCCGGCAATGATCGGGCCAAGGAACTGCATCACGCCCATACCGGCCAGTGAGCCGATGGTGTTGAACACCGTAAACAGCGGACGCTGCTTCGGGTCGTTGGTCAGCACCGGCTGTGCCGAGCGGGTAACGGAGGTCTGGAACGTATAGCCCAGCACCCACACCGCGTACAGAGCAACAAACAGCACGTAACGCAGCCACATCATATCGGCCGGCACCAGCGGCGTGAGCATATACAACAAAATGACCGCAATGGCCATCACCACGTTACCGATGACCATAAACGGACGGAATTTGCCGAACTTGCCGTCCGTTTTGTCCATCAGCGCGCCGATGATCGGGTCGGTGATCGCGTCAAACACGCGCATACCGGTAACCATAAACGACGCAAACACCATCGCCAGCCCCAGTACCTTGTTACCAAAAGTGGCAATGTAGGAAAGGATCAGTACGAAATACACGTTGGTCGCACCGTTGTTCATGGGGAATAACGCGAGCTGATAAAATTTTGCGCGGTTAAGACCGCTTTTCTCCTGACTCAAGGGAATTCACTCTCCTTACAAACGATTACACCCAGTTGGCGCTGGTGCCTTCCGCCTTTTTCAGCGTATACGACGGATCGGGCGTATCCACGCGGCAAATGGTCGCGGTGTCGGTGTGCTCACCGGCCACCGCCTTCAGCTCCACCGTGCCGTCCAGCGGCAGCTTGAAGCGGAAGATCTTATCGCCGGTCTGCTCGCCCACCTTTTCACCGTCCGCATACAACGTCATCGTTGGGCAATTGGAGTAGACCTTGACCTCGGTCACCTTTTCGGTGCGGTTGGCATATCGCTTGGAGCAGATATGCACAAACGGATCGTTGCTCCAGTAAGCTTTGTACAAATAAAAGCTGTCTTTTTTGATCTGGCGGTCAAAGGTGACCAACCCCTTATGATTCATACCCGGCTCGCCACCCTGATCACGGGCGTCGGCGGCAAAATCAAACATATTCCACACGTAGTTGGCCCACATATACGGATGCCGCTTGAAGCACTCCAGCATAAATTCGTGGTACTTAGCCTGATATTCCTCCGTGTGATCGCCGCGGCGCGGCTTGCCGCTGTGCAGATTGGGCATGCCCTCCGCGCCGTACTCGGAATAGCACAGACAGCGGTTGGGATAGACCAGATGATAGAATCCGATCCACAAGTCGTTTAAGAAGAAACCCGGCACGTACCACCCGAGGTACAAATTCCAGCCAACAAGGTCGGTGATCTGCGACACCGGATTGAACGGACCGCACATCGCGTAGCACGCCAGCGACGTCGGACGGGTGGGATCCATTTCCTTGCACAGCTTTTGCAGCGCACGGTGGTTATCCAGCATATCCTTTTTGTGCTGATGCCCGGAGATGGTGATCTCGTTGGAGATGCCCCACGTCACAATGCAGGGATGGTTATAGTTTTGCACGATCAGCTCTTTCATCTGCGAGAAGGTGTTTTCACGGCCGTTGGGCATATGCTCGGAGATATACGGGATCTCCACCCACGCGATCAAGCCGACCTTATCGCACAGATCGTAAAAATATTGATTGTGCTGATAGTGTGCCAAACGCACGGTATTGGCGCCGACCTCACGAATCAGCTCCAAATCGCGCTCCATGTGAGAAACGGAGATGGCGTTACCGATGTCCCGCCAGTCCTGATGACGCGCCACACCGTGCAACGGATAATGGCGGCCGTTGAGATGGAAGCCGTCCTTCGGGCTGAAGTAGAAGGTGCGGATGCCGCAGTTGCACGACACCTCATCCACCGCCGCACCGTCTTTTATCAGCGTTGCGGTCAACCGATAGAGGTACGGATCATCGAGACCGTCCCACAAATGCGCGGACGGCACGTGCAGACACGCCTTCTCGCCCTCACCCTCGGCCGCCACGTTGCCCTCGGCATCGGTCAGCGTCAGCTTGACCGTCGCACCGGCGGCTTTGGCCGCGTCGTTTGTGAAGGTGGTAACGGTCACGTCCGCATCCCCATCGCACACCGCCGCGGTGTACATCAAACCCGGGCCGCCGTAGTAATCGAGGTCGAAATGCTCGTTGCTGACCGTGAGGATCTCGATATCGCGATAGATACCGCCATAGAAGGTGAAGTCCGCTTTTTGCGGATACACCCGATCATTGACGCTGTTATCTACCTTAACTTGAATATCGTTCTGCTCCTGCAGCTCGTCCGTTACGTCCACACGGAAGGTGGAATAACCACCGTCGTGCGTGCACACGGTTTTGCCGTTCAGAACGACCTCCGCGCTGGCGTTAACACCGTGGAACTGCAGATACACGCGCTGCTCGCCCTCGGCAAATACCGGCTTGGCAAAGCGGTTGTCGTATTCGCAGGTACCGCGCCAATAATCATCGCCGCCGTCCTGCCCGTCTTTGTTGTTCCACGTGTGCGGCAGCTGCACCGCCTCACGTTCGCCGGACGGACCGCGGAAACACCAGCCGGTCATCAGTTTTTCGATTTTTCTCATACGCTGTCCCTCACAAATCTGCTCCATGCCGTTTACTATCTACTATCATGGCATGGCTTTTTCAAAAAATACCACCGACGACTTACGCCGGTGGTATTTTGGGGAAATTTACTTCTGCTTGCGCTCTGCCTTGGCCGCTTTATATGCGGTGTAGGCCTCGCCCTGCTTCCACTTGCGCTTACCGATCGCCCACAGCACCACCAACGGGATGAACAGTACAGCCGCCACGATCGCCACGACCGTGCAGACAACACCGGCCGTCAGCGGTTTTGCCGTGATGACGGTATCCGGGCCGATGCCGTTCATACCGCAGGAATGCGCGATGGCATACAGATTCTGGTGGCAGGCTTCCTTCATCGCCGCCACGACCACCGGGTCATTCTCATACTCCGGCAGCAGGTTGGTGATGTAGAACGCCAGCATGGAGTCGAATGCCGTGGTACCACCCATCACACCGTCCACACCGTTGACATAGGTGGTCAGCACGTTGTCGGTGATCTGCAGACCGTTGCAGCCCCACTCATTCTTCATGATGCCGGTGACCAGACCGTGGTTGGCACCCGACCACTGCGTACCCCAACGGGTGTACGCCATCATGACACCGTTACCGCCGGCCTGCGAATCCTGCAGAGCACCCTGGAACGCCTTGAGGTAGATCTCACGGGCCGCCTGCTCGTTCAGCCACACGCCGAGGCCGATGCGATCCTGCTCGCTGTCGTTCAGTGCGAAGTGTTTGATAACCACGTGCACGCCCTTTTCCTCGATACCGCGGACTTCCGCAGCACCAATGGCAGAGGAAAGATAACCGTCTTCGGAGTAATACTCGAAGTTACGGCCGCCGTACGGCGTTCTGTGGGTGTTAGCACCCGGGCCGTACAGAATGGCAACGTTCGCCGCCAGGCAGTCCTCGCCGACGATCTTGCCCATTTCGTAAACCAGTTCCTTGTTGAAGGTAGCCGCCAGCACATCCTCAGAGGTCAACGCAGTAACCTCCACACCAAGACCGGAGCCAAACAGCGTCACGGTCAAGCCCTGCGGACCGTTTTCGTCACGGGTACCCGGAGCCTGTACCGATTCCACCGGCATGGTCCAGTGGAACGCATCACCGATGAAGGTGACCATTTCGTCAAAGGTCAGCTGATCGAGCAGCTGATCCCACTTCGGATCGTCGTAGTCCAGACCGATCATATCCACCAGCTTAAGGCCGTTATCCGCACCCAGCGTCGGCATGTCGATCTTCTCGTAGTCAGCCGGATCGTACTGGATATCCTGCAGCGCATCCTTGAGCATATCGGTCAGCGTCAGCTTGAGGATATCGCCGGTCGGCATAGTGCCGGTCCAGTCGTTACGGGTGAGGTAGGTGATCTTTTCCTTCACGCCTTCGTTCAGGTTGATATCGGCGTTGGAAAGCTGATTCTTGATCTCGGTACCGTTATCGCTCTTGGCATAGGTCTCGGTATCCAGCGCCGGGTTGTTCCACTTGGCAACCAGCGTCGCGTCGCCGGCCACATCCATGCGGTTGGCGGTGGAATCCGGCGTAAAGCCCTTCGCCGCCAGCACGTTGTTGGCCGCGTTGTGCGAATCGGTCGCGGCGGTGAAGTAATAGTCACCGGCGTCGAGGATGTAGGTGCCGGCACCGTATGCATCGTAGCTTGCCACGTCGTCGCCGTCCACTTTAATGGTCAGCACTTCGGACGCGCCCGGCTGCAGAATGTCGGTCTTTTCAAAGCCGACCAGCGACACGGAGGCCTTCTCCACGCCGTTCTTCACATCGTAATCGGTGTACGGGCTGGACACGTAGATCTGCACGACCTCCTTGCCGGCCACCGAGCCGGTGTTGGTGACCTTCACCTCGATGGTGTAGGTGGTGGTCGCCGCATCGTAGGTCATCTTCATGTCGCTGTAAGCAAACGTGGTGTAGCTCAGGCCGTAGCCGAACGGGAACGCCACGTCGTCGCCATAGGCGTAGTCGCCGGCGTTGCCGGTGCCCATGACGTAATCCTCATAGCGGGTCTCATAATACTTGTAACCAACGTAAATGCCTTCCTGATATATCATATAGGTGCTGGCATTTTCCGGAATGAGACCTTCCACGTAGCCCTCGTAGGTGGTGGGCACGAAGTTCTGCATCGCCGGGCTGGAGAAGTTGTCGTAGCAATAGATGTCCACCAGGCTGCCGGACGGGTTAACAGAGCCTTCCAGGATCTCCGCCACCGCGTTGATGCCGGTGATGCCCACGCCGCCGATCCACAGGCAGGCGTCGATGCCGTACTCATTTTCCTTCAGGAAATCCACCTGCAGCGGGTTGGAGGAATTGATGAGCACCACGATCTTTTTGATCGTACCGGCCTTCTTCATATCGGCCAGGTTCTTCATCATATCCTTCTCGTTCTGGTCCAGAGCGAGGTAGTTGGGCTTCTGGAATTCGAGGTCAGCGCCTTCGCCGCCCACGCGGGACAGCGTGACGATGGCCGCGTCACCGTAAGAGGCGACCGAGCCAAGCACATCCTCGGTATAAATGCTCCACGGTGCTTCGGAAACGGAAGCCGCATCCAAGCTCACCGTGCCGCCCACCGAGCGCAGATACTCGCTGCCCGGGCCGGTGAGATAGAAATTCCACAGTGCCTCGTTGACTTCCAGACCGACGCCCTCCAGCGCGGCCTTCAGCGTATCGGCCTTGGAAGCATCGACGTTCGCCGAGCCGGTACCGCCATAGACCAGGTTGACCGAAGAGGTAGAGAACAAGCTCACCTTCGCGCCCTTGCCCAGCGGCAGAGCGTTATTGTTGTTGAGCAGCAGCGCGGCGCCTTCGCCCTCGACCTGCTTGACCAGCGCATAGCCGGCGTTCACGCGCTCTTCTTCGGTTTTGTATTCGGATTCAAAGTAGATAGCATTGGGGTCTTCGTTCTCCAGCGTCCAGAACTTGTCGTTCAGGAATAGGGACATGGTGTTGTCGAACGTGTTGAGCACAAACGACGCCAAGCCCATCAGAATGGCCACCACCAGCGAGACGATCGCCAGCGATTTCCACAGCGTAACGTTCTTACGCTTGTCGCGTTTACACGCTTTTTTGAGTGCCTTCAAATTCTGATCCATTTTTTCTCTCTCCTTGTTTCATTAAAACATAATGGAAACACTACCGAGATGATAGCATGTTTGCATGAATTTGTCAAATTTTTCTTTTAATTCGACAAAAAAGTGTAAAATTTTACTAATACTTAATTAAATCGGACCACTTTGTTCGCAAAACGGTAGATAAACGTGGCAAACGCAGCGCCGCATTTGCCCGGCACACAGATAAATTTCAGCAACGAGCGATAGCGAAAATAATCGGCGGTGGGTTTATCGAAGGCACGGAAGCTCTCCCACAGCGCTTCCAGATTGGCATCCGCCTCGGCGGTGCGGTTTAAGCGAGCATACAAAATGGAGATGCCCAGCATCATAAACAGCTCGTGCTCCAGATATTTACGCAGCATGGGCTGCTCTACGCTATCCAGCCGGTAGGCGGTGAAGCACAGCTCGGTCGCCCGGAGCTGGTGCCTATACCGCCGCTTCATCACGTCCTCCTGCACCGACTGCCCTTCGCGGCCGATGGTGTAGAGATATAGATCGCTGTTCATGTAATACAGCTTGTGCACCGCGCGCAGCGGTGCGTACACCATGTAGTTATCCTCATAGAACATGTGCTTGGGAAGCTCCAGCCCCACCGCACGCATAGTCTCGGTGCGGAAGGTGCAGCTGTGGATGGTGAGCAGTTGATGCATTTTAAACGGCTTGGTCTGCTCCCAGCCGAAAATGCGCCCCTGCGGCAGCGCGTTGCTGTAGTTGATAGAGCGGTCGCCCACACCGTCGCTGTGCGTGTAGAAATAGTTGGTGACAAACAGCTGCACGCCGCCGTCCTTCTCGCATTGCTCCAGCGCATCCAGCATACGCGGAAAATCGTCGCTCAAACGGTCGTCGCTGTCCACCACCTTGAAGTAGGTGCCGGTGGCGTGCTTCAACCCCTGGTTGATACCCTCGCCGTGACCGCCGTTTTCCTGGTGGATGACTTTAACGATATCCGGATAGTTAGCGGCATACTCGTCCGCAATGACACCGGTGTTATCCTTGGAGCCGTCATCAATAATGATGATCTCCACGCGGTCGCCGCCCGGCAGTAAGCTGTCCAGACACGCACGCATATACTCCTGCGAATTATAGCAGGGCACCGTTATTGTCAACAATTTCATGGTTTCTCCGACCCCTTCACACGCCGGACTCACCGGCGCATTAAATAGCAAAATGTTGCAGAAATATTAAAAATATTTATATACATTATTATAACGCAAGCCCACACGGAATTCAATAGGCCGTTTGGTTAGTTTCTTATGCCATGAGGGCACAGCCGCACACCGTTGGCGTGCGGCTGTGCCCTACTTCGTTTTAAGTATACGCGCATAAAAAAAGTCCCGTTATCACGGGACTTAATTTTGCAATTCCAAAATATAATCGGTTGAAACCCGATGAAAGCGAGCTATTTTAATGAGCACGTCGGTCGGAATATCCAACCGTCCCGACTCATACCGGGAATACGTCGCCTGACTCACACCCAGCATCCTCGCCATTTGAGCTTGTGTCAGATCTTTATCTTCACGAAGCTCCTTAATCCTTATATCCATTCATCATCACCGATACGATTATACCATATGCGAAAATTGCATATTGACTTTTATGCGTTTTTTGCATAAAATATTTTTGAGGTGATCATTATGTTGACAGACGAATTAACAAATTTCTGCGAAAGTATACGCTGTTTACGCAAACAGCACAAGTTGTCTCTTACGGCAACTGCACAGCGGCTGGGCATTTCCGTTAAAACCTTAAAATCGATTGAACAAGGGATTTTTCCACCTCGTCTATCGGTAAGGGTTATCATGCGAGCACAGCAATGTTTTGATATCCCGGCGAAAGACCTTTTTTCTCCACGCAAAAAGTAAGCCACAGCCACAAAAAAGCGCATAAAAAAAACTCCACGGCCTTGGGCGATGCGCCCTTTGCCGTGGAGTTTTTCTTTGCTTTTCTTACGCGCCGAGGTACTGCGTGATGAGCATACCGGCCAGCACCAGCACCATGAAGACGATGACCAGGATCTTGGTCCACTTCGCCAGCAGCGCATCCAGCGTGCGGGCCTTACCCTTTTCCATGAAGGTATCTGCCGCACCGGCGATGGCGCCGAGGTTGGACTGACGGCCCTGCTGCAGCAGCACGACCGCGATGATGAGAAGGCTCAAAAGAATCAGCATAATGCCGATGATGATTTCCCAAGCTGTCATAGTTCTTTTCCTCCCAAAAGGGGCTTACACCCCAAGCTTTAAAATGATTGCCCTAATAGCATATCACAGTCATACTGAAATTGCAAGTAAAATTTTTCGATATTTGCGAAATCTCTCATTTTACCCCAACGTCAACTGTTCGCCGATATCCTCGGCCAGCGGCATCGCGCCGGCAGCGGGCAGCGACTTGGTGCGGTAACGGGCCGGCTTGGTGACCATGCCCTCCTTATACGGCTCGACCGACGTGAGCACGTGACGGCCCTTGAGCGTCATGACCTGCACACCGATGGTGGTACGCGTGGTCTTGGGATTGATGGCACCGGTGTGCACCAGCAACCGGCGACCGGACGTGGCGGTGAGCATAAACTCCGTATCCATCGGCACGTGCACCACCGCCACCAGCGGCGATTTATCCGAGTACGCACCGACGAGCTTACGGCGACGCGTCTGGGTGGCGTAAGCCGACAGCTCTACCTTGGCGACCTTGCCGTTTTCAAAGAAGAACAGCATATAACCGCTGTAGTCACGGGTAGTGACCATATAAATCGCGTTTTCGCCCGGCTCAAACTCCAGCACGCCGGGGATGTAATCGCCCAGCACGCTGGCCTTGCTATCGGCAAAATCGGCGGCGCGCGTTTTATACACGTTACCGGCCGACGAGAAGAACAGCAGCTCGACGTCGTTTGTGGTCTCTACCGACTGACGCAGGCTATCGCCTTCCTTGAACTTCTGGTCGCTATTCATGCGCAGCGAATTGGGCTGGATCTTTTTGAAATAACCGCCCTCCGAGAAGAACAGCGTACACGCATAGTTCGGCACGACCTCTTCTTCCTTCTCCAGCTTCTTGGGCACTTCGGTGAGGTACAGCACCTGACTGCGGCGCGGCTGGCCGTGCTTTTTGACGACCTCTTTCAGCTCATCCACAATGATGCGCTTCACGCGGTTTTTGCTGGCCAGAATATCCTCCAGCTCGGCAATCAGTTTTTCCAGCTCGGCAATATCCGCCGTGCGCTTCATGATATATTCGCGGTTGAAGTGACGCAGCTTGATCTCCGCCACATATTCCGCCTGGATCTGGTCAATACCAAAGCCGATCATCAAGTTCGGCACGACCTCGGCCTCTTCCTCGGTCGCACGGACGATGGCCACCGCTTTGTCGATATCCAGCAAGATCTTTTCCAGACCGCGCAGTAAATGCAAGCGCTCCTGCGCCTTGCTCAGATCGTAGTAGGTGCGGCGACGGACGCATTCCATGCGGAAGCCGGTCCACTCCTCCAGCAACTGACGCACACCCAGCACCATCGGCACGCCGGCGATGAGCACGTTGAAGTTACAGCCAAACGAATCCTCCAGCGGCGTGGACGCAAACAGCTTTTGCATCAGCTTTTCCGGATCGGTGCCACGCTTCAGATCAATGGTGATCTTCAGGTTGGTCGTGCCGGTCTTTTTGTCGATACCGGTCTCGTTACGGATATCGTTGATCTCCTTGATCTTGCCGGTTTTGACCAGCTCGGTCACCTTAGCGATGATCGCTTCGATGGTGGTGGTATACGGGATTTCGGTCACGTCGATGCAGTTGTTGCTCTTATCGTAGCTCCACACCGAACGGATGCGAATGCCGCCACGGCCGCTTTCGTAGATCTTGCCGAAGCCCTCCGGCGGACACAGGATGATACCGCCGCCCGGGAAATCCGGCGCGGTCAGCGTGGTGGTCACGTCATGCGACGGATCCTTAATGAGCGCAATAGCGGTCTCGCACACCTCTTCCAGGTTGAACGAGCAGATATTGCTCGCCATACCGACGGCGATACCGAGGTTGTTGTTGACCAGGATGGACGGGAAGGTGACCGGCAGCAAGGTCGGCTCCTGCATGGTCGCATCGTAGTTGTCCACAAAATCCACGGTATCCTTGTCGATATCGTGGAACAGCTCACCGGCGATGGGCATCAGCTTCGCCTCGGTGTAACGCGAAGCGGCGCACTCGATATCGGTGGAGTACGCTTTACCGAAGTTACCCTTCGATTCCACGTACGGATGCAACAGCGATTCGTTACCGCGCGACAAACGCACCATGGTATCGTAAATAGCGGCATCACCGTGCGGATTGAGGCGCATGGTCTGACCGGCGATATTGGCCGATTTGATAAGATTGCCTTTGAGCAGCCCCATCTTGTACATGGTGTACAGCAGCTTGCGATGGGACGGCTTAAAGCCGTCGATCTCCGGAATCGCACGGGACATGATAACGCTCATGGCGTACGGCATGTAGTTTTCTTCCAGCGTGCGGACGATGGATTGGTCCTCCACCAGACCGGCGCCGGAAATGTGCGCGTTGGAGGGAAGCTCCGCTACCGCCTGCACCTGCTCTGTCTTCTTCTTTTTAGCCATGCTTTTCCCCTCCTTTACGCCAGATCCAGCATGTCGATATAATCCGAGCCATACTGAGCAATGTGATTCTTACGGCCGTCCAGATCGTCACCCAGCAGAATATCGAACATCCGGACGGTCTCCTCCACGTTATCGGGAGTAACGCGCACCAAACGCCGGGTGGCCGGGTTCATGGTGGTGAGCGACATCATCTCCGGCTCGTTTTCACCAAGTCCCTTGGAACGATCGATCTTGTATTTTTCGCCCTGGATCTGCGCCAGGATCTCTGCTTTCTCACGGTCGTTATACGCAAAATACGTATCCGTTTTGGTGTTGATCTCATACAGCGGTGTTTCCGCAATATACACATACCCCTGCTCGATAAGCGTCGGTGTCAACCGATACAGCATGGTGAGGATGAGCGTACGGATCTGGAAGCCGTCAACGTCGGCATCGGTGCAGCAGATGATTTTATTAAACCGCAACGCCGATAAATCGAAATTGCTGAGGTTTTTGTTCGACTTGGATTTGACCTCCACGCCACAGCCCATCACCTTGAGCAGGTTGACGATGATCTCGGATTTGAAGATGCGGTCGTAATCCGCCTTCAGGCAGTTGAGGATCTTACCGCGCACCGGAATAATTGCCTGGAACTCGGCATCGCGTGCCTGCACGCAGGCACCCATAGCGGATTTACCCTCTACGATGAACAGCTCGCGCACTTTGACGTCACGGCTGCGGCAATCCACAAAGCCCTCCACACGGGTGGCGAGGTCGTTACCGCCGGACAGCTTTTTCTTGATATCCAAACGCGCGGTCTCGGCTTTTTCGCGGCTCTGCTTGTTGATAAGCACCTGCTGGCACAGCCGGTCGGCCTCCGCCTTATTTTCAATAAAATAAATCTCCAGCTTTTTCTTCAGGAAATCCGTCAGCGCATCCTGAATAAACTTGTTGTGCACGGCCTTCTTGGTCTGGTCAGAGAAGGACGCAATCTGCGAGAAGCAGGACGATACGTACACCAAGCAGTCCTGCACGTCCTGGAACGTGATCTTGGATTCGTTCTTTTTATACTTGCCGTTTTGGCGCAGATAACTGTCGATCTGCTGCACGAACGCCGCGCGCACCGCCTTGTCGGGAGAGCCGCCCTCGGACAGCCACGACGAGTTGTGATAGAAATCCAGTAGCGTTACGCGGTTGGAGAAGCAAAATGCCACGTTCATCTGCACGGTGTACTCCGGGCGGTTGGCCTGGTCTCGACCAACGCTTGAGCCGCTCCATACCTGAATGCTGGTCATCGCCTGATCGCCAACGGTGTTCTCCACATATTCCTCAATGCCGCGCTCGAAGTAATATTCCTCCGACTCAAACGACTTGCCGTGCTGTACACGGAAAACAAACCGGATACGCGGGTTGACGATCGCCTGGCGATACAGAATGTTCCGGAAATACTCCGCCGGAATGGCGATCTCGGTAAACACGTCGGTATCCGGCTTCCAACGGATGGTGGTACCGGTATCCTTTTTGGCATACGGCTCCACGTGCAGACCGCCGATGTTTTCACCCTTTTCAAAGTGCAGCGTATACCGCTTACCGTCGCGGCGCACCTCGACGTCCATGTATTCCGATGCGTACTGCGTGGCGCACGCACCCAAGCCGTTCAAGCCGAGCGAAAACTCATAACTCTCACCGCTGTTATTGTTGTATTTACCGCCGGCGTACATTTCGCAGAACACCAGCTCCCAGTTCCACCGCTGCTCCTTGGGGTTGAAGTCTACCGGAATACCGCGGCCCTGGTCTGCCACCTCAAACGAGCCGTCCTCGTAGCAGGTGGTGGTGATGACCTTGCCATAGCCTTCACGGGCTTCGTCGATGGAGTTGGACAAAATCTCAAATACCGCGTGCTTACAGCCCTGCAGGTCGTCCGAGCCAAAGATGACCGCCGGACGCTTGCGGACGCGTTCCGCACCTTTTAATGACGATATACTTTCGTTGCCGTATTCTTCCTTCTTTTTTGCCATTCTTATATCCTCATACTTTCTTTGTATTCCCTGTCATACCGCAATGCCGCCATCCACACCCAGCACCTGCCCGGTGATAAAAGCGGCCTGCTCGCTCGCCAGAAAGACCGCCGCCGCTGCCACCTCGTCGGGTGTTCCCATCCGACCGAGCGGCGTTTCCTCGCACAGTGCCGACAGCGTTTCAGCCGAATGCGCGGCGTTCATAGCGGTGTCGATAACACCGGGGGCGATAGCGTTCACTCGGACGCCGGACGGTCCGACCTCCTTGGCAAGCGCCTTGGTCAACCCAATCAGTCCGGCCTTGGCGGCGGAGTACGCCACCTCGCACGAGCCGCCGGTCACGCCCCACATAGACGAGATATTGATAATAGCGCCGCTGTGGCGGCGAATCATGCCGGGCAGCACGCCACGGCAGCAATAAAACGCGCCGTCCAGATGGACGCCTATCATCTCCCGCCAATCGGCGGCGGTGGTATCGGTCAGCAGCTTTTGCTGTGTAATGCCGGCGTTGTTCACCAGCACGTCCACGTCCCCGGCAAACGCGGTCACCGCGGCCAGCATAGCCACTACCGACGCTTCATCGGCAATATCCGCCTGAAACGCCTGTGCATCCGCGCCGGCGGCGCGCAATTCCTCGGCCAGCATCACCGCACCGTCGTTTTGGTGCCAATGCAGGCAGACCGTGTACCCGGCCGCGGCAAAGGCCTTGGCAAGAGCCCGGCCGATTCCCCCGGATGCACCGGTGATCAA
>JAFUPS010000191.1 GCA_017481085.1 Clostridia bacterium
ATAAAACAGAAAGGCAAAAGCCGGGTGATATTCACCCGGCTTTTGGTGTTACTTTTTGAACTTTTTGCCGTTGACGCTGCCGCCGTCGCACAGGATATCCACGCCGGCCAGATAGCCGTTGCGCTCGTCTGCGACCGTGGCAATGGCATAACCAAGCTCCTCCGGCTTGCCCATGCGGTTTTCTGCCGTGGTCTTGAGCAGCATGCCGCCCTCGCCGGCCTCCAGATTACCCATATCGGTAGCGATCAGGCCGGGGCTGAGCGACACCACGCGGATGCCCTTCTTGCCATACTCAAACGCGCATTTCGCCGCATACCAGATAACGAACTTCTTGGAAAGACCGTATGCCAGGCCGGACGATTTGTATTCGTCCTTGATCATCTTGCTCATCGAAAGCGATTTTTTGAGGAACAGCTCCTCGTTCGTATCCGCCAGCGCAAACGTCTTTTTGTTGGCGAGAAAATCCGGCAGAATATACGCCGAGTTGGACGAGATATCCACGATCACGCCGCCCTCCGGCATGCGTGCGGAGAACTCCTGGTTGACGTACACCGTGCCCAGCGCATTGACGCGCATCAGCAGCTCCGGCTTCGCCATTGCCGGCGACAGACCGGCCGAGTGGATGACGTTTTTAATGGTGCCAAGCCCGGCGGCATAATCCGCCAGCGCAATCACTTCCTCGCGCTTGGAGGTATCGCAGGTCTTGGCATACGCTTCATACCCGAGCGCCGTCAGCTCCTCCACCGCTTTTTCCAGCTTAGACATCGTCCGACCGGTGACAACGATGATCTTTTCCTTCGGCATAAACTTGGCCGCCGCCAACCCCATGCCGCTGCCGCCGCCGGTGATAACGCATACTGTTTTCATAGTAAACACTCCTTTGGTTTTTTATTACCTTTCTATTATATCACAATAAGGCGCTCTGCCGCAAGCCTTTCGTATCAACGGTTAAGAACACAACGGACATATTGACAAAACATAGTAATTATGCTTGAATATAAGCAAGAATTTTGCAAAATACTGGGGATAACAACGGAGGTTGATGAAGAATGAAACGGATGCTAAGCTGGCTGCTGGTGTGCGCGCTGGTTGTGGGTTTGCTGCCGGCTCTTGGCGTGCTGGCCGATTACAACGAGGTCGTGCTGCGCTTTGTGGTGGCATCGGATATTCATCTTACCGAAAGCCCGAGCGATAATCCGGCCAATCAGTTCCGTGGTATGTTCCAAAGCGCCTATGCCTATGCCGCCGCGCAAAGCTACACCTCCATCGACGCCTTTGTGCTGGTGGGCGATATCGTGTGCGAGGGCACGGTGGCGGAATACAGTGTGTTTCAGAACATTCTCGCTTCGGCTAACCTCGCCGATAATACCGAAGTGCTGACCGTTATGGGAAATCACGAATGGTGGCGCTATGCCAACAACAGCGTACTGGAGCTAGGCGATACCTCGTATCTGAACGGCATTGCCGCCGTGGACGCTATCCCCGAAAAAGGCTTGAACTGGAGTCGCGATATCAAGGGCTTCCGTTTTGTGGGTATGTCCCAGCTATACGACGATACCTACGGTGCGGACAACATCAACTGGATGGCCGGTGAAATTGCCGAAGCGGTGGAGGCCGACAGCACCAAGCCGGTGTTCACCTTCCAGCACCATCCGTTGCGTGGTACGATGATTGCCAGCAACGCAGACGGTAGCATGAAACAAGCGGATAACGACCTGCTTAGTCCGGTTTACGGCGCCTATAATCAAGTGATCAATTTCTCCGGTCACACGCATATTTCCATCAATGCTCCCACGGCCATCAATCAAACCACCTATACGCAATATACCTGTGGTACGATGGGTACCATCGGTAGCGACGGATCGGCCACCTACGCCGGTATCCTGCCAAACCGTGATCGGGTGGGGCAATATACCATCGTGGAGGTTTACGCCGATAACACGGTGCGTCTGACGCCGTACGACGAATATACCGATAGCTTTTTTGCTCCTCTGAACGGCGATGACGGCATCATCGAATATTCGGTAGACGTCAACGACTCGGATAACTGGCTCTATAAGCCGGAAACGCGTGCCGACCAATACGAAGCACCGTATTTTGTGACCGGCACGACCGTGACGGCGAGCGATATCACCGACGAATCCTGCTGGTTGTCGTTTGACCAAGCCAAGGATAACAACGGCGTGTACGGCTACGATATTGTGTGCACCGCCGGAGAAACCCAAAAATCCTATCGGTTTTACTCCGAATGGTATCTGCAGCCGATGCCGACGAGCGTGAGCTATCAGTTAGTGGGTTTGGAACCCGAAACCACCTATGAGGCATCGGTATATCCGTTGGACTTCTTTGAAAACAAGGGTGAGCCGATCACCTGCACCGTCACTACCGAGGCCGCTCCCGAGGCGGATGAGGAGATCGTATATGAGCCGGAGGCGTACACCACCAACCTCACCCCGTACGGCAACGCCGAAACGCTGAATACCACCGATTGGGGCTTGTTCCGCAACACCAGCTTCACACAGGAGCAGGTGCACGGCGGTGACTATGCTCTTAAACTGCACAACACCGGCGCGCAGGCGCAGATTCAGATCAACCTGCGTGGCATCGTGCCGCTGAGCTACTACAAGATCTCCGCGTGGGTATACGTGGATGCTGCCTCGCGTCCGACCATCCAGCGCTCGCTCATCGCGGCGGTGGAATCGCCGTGGTCAACACTGGCCGCCGATTACGCCGTTGTACCGGCAACAGCCGGAACATGGGTGCCATATGAATTCACGTTCCAGGCACCTGCCAAGACCAATCTGTTCCAGATCGCCTTCTACACCGCCGACGCCAACACGTATTTTTACTTGGACGATCTGGAGATCTACCGCGTTTGCTCACACAACTACACCAATTACGTCGAAAAAGAGCTCAGCGACGACACGCCGGTGGCTTACTGGGAATGCCGCACCTGCGGTAAGTGCTTTGCCGATGAGGATTGCACGGTGGAGTTCACGCCGCCGACCGATCCGGGTGCTGTGGGTGCGCTGACCTACGTCAACGTGACCGAAAACGCCGAAAACGGGTCGCTGTTTGTCAACGGTACGTTCGACACCACCGGCGCTGAGGTGACCGGCTGGGTATCCACCTCGCCGCTTGGACCGGCATCGTCGTCCGCGGCCACGGTGGATTCGGAAAATATCGCTACGCCGGCCTATACCGATTTCGATCTGATGGCCGTGGGCGCTAAACCCACCGGCTGGAGCGTGCACACGGCCGATACGCTGGCGGTCGTGCAGCTTACGGAGGATAACCGCGTGCTGCAGGCGTCGCTCAAATCGACCGATTATTTCTGGTACTACGGGCAATATACCACGTTGGACGACACCAAGGCGCACGCCGTGATCTGCCGTATGAAAACCACCGAGGGCAACACCGCTCAGGTCAAGCTGTATTGGCGTAACGGCACCGAAATTCCGGTGTTTACGCTCACCGATGAATGGGCGGAATACCGCGTGGATATCCCGGCTAACCCCAGCGGCGCGGATAACTATATCCTGCAATGGGAGCCACAGCAGACGGAGGGTACGTTCTACATCGACGACCTGAGCATCGTTGAGGTTGGCACAAAGACGAGCGAGCAATTCACCGCGCTCAAAACGCTGGATTTCAACACGAAGTCGGTCAACGGTTGGAACGGGCTGGCAGCCAACACCGCGTGGGCGACCGGTGCTTCGGGCGAAAGCGACGATTATGCGCTGGCCTACACCAAGGCGGCCAATGCCGACCCGTCCATCAACTACTACAACATGACCATCACCGCCGGTGAAAAGTATCGTATCACCTTCGATGCGAGATCGGACGGCAGCGCGCTGACGATGTATAGCTATTTCCACGGCCAATACGCGGCCTCCAAGTCGTTTTATGCGCTGACGGACGAGTGGACCACCTATCACAGCGAGGTGTTCACCTCCACGCTGAGCGGCACGGGCAGTGATAACTCCAAGTTCTTTCTGCAGTTCGCCGATGCGACGCAATCGGGCGTGGCGTATATTGATAACGTGGTCATCGAGCAGGTGACCGAGCAGCCGGTATCGGCTTACACCGACGGCTACGGTACGCTGGGCGGTACGGAAAGCAGCAACGTATTTGCTATGAAGACGTTGCAAAAGCTGTGGAATACCGCTACCGGTGCTAAGCTTGCCGCCGGCATGGAGTATACGCTGCTGTTTGATGTCCGCGCGGAGGCGGATGCGGCGATGACCGTCGGTGTCGGTGTGGATAACGGAGCGTCCGGCAGCTCCGCCAGCGTAACGCTGTCACCGAACGGTGCTTGGCAGACGGTCAGCTTTGATTTCACGGCGGCGGCAACCAACGTGGCAGCGACCGAGATCTGGGTATCGCGCGAAGGGGACGGTACGCTGTATCTGGATAACTTCCGGCTGTATAAAAACCGCGAGGCGGTGCTCCCGCGCGATACGCTGCTCACCAACGGCGACACGCTTGCAGGCTGGGATGGCGGCTCGACCATTCGCTGCTTCACCGGCGTGGGCGCTAAGGGCAGCCGGTTCACACGGCCGATCGTCGGCGGGTTGGATGCGGCTAAGAGTTACGTAGTCAACTTCCGTGCCGACGTCACCAACACGCGCCAGTTGTCGCTGTCGCTCGGTGACACCGAGGTATGGTCGGACGATCTGTCCGCCGTGACCGGCTGGAAGGATTTTACCTGCGTGATCGTGCCGACCAACAGCACCGGTCCGCTGGTCATTTCATCGGTCGACGGCGCGGAGATCTCGCTGGATGACGTTACGGTCTACGCGAAATACGCATTGGGCGACGTCAACGCCGACGGCGAGGTGGACGTTTTCGACGCCATCTTGTATAAGCGCGGCTTTGCGGATGAGAGCTTGTTCAAGACGGATGTGTTTGCGGATATGACCGGCACGGCCAACGGCGTTAACTACAGCCGCGAGGGCATCGTGATCGATATAAACGATCTTCTCGCCCTGCGCAAATGGCTGCTGCAATACCTATCGTTATAATCTGACAACGCCCAAGCGTTTTCGCTTGGGCGTTGCTTTTGCTAAACACGGTGACTTTACAAATCGCTGGCGGTGTGATACAATATGCGTAACTTCACAGACAAAGCGGAGGAATGCTTGCTATGTGGGAATCGTTTATCTATGCGTTGTTGGTTGGCGAGGGACTGATCCTGGCCGGCTTTATCTATGAATGGGCGAGCAAGAAAAAGAAAAACAACGCCGTGCTGTTTTTGGCCTTCACCTTTGCCGTCAACCTTGCCTTATATCTGATTCCGTATCTGTATGAGACAAAAGGCGTGGGGCTGTTGGGGGTCTTAGGCTGTATGTCCAACGCCATTAAAGCGTTTGTCGGTGAGTGGGAGCCGGATAAGGTGTCGGCGTTTGCGGCGGCGTTTCCGCTGTTTGGCTGGGCGTATTTATTCGGCACGCTGTTGGCGCCGCTGGCTACCGTCTACGTAGCTGTGCAGGCCTTCAGCTTCACCTTCCGCAACCGCATCAAGGTGTTTTTTGCTCTGCGCCGCAAAAGCTGCGATATCGTGCTGGGCACCGGCGAAAACGCCCTGCGCTATGCCAAGGACGGCGCGGCGGTGCTTCTCCCCGAGCCGCAGTTGGATAGGGATGCTGCCCAGCGATTGGTGGAGCGCGGGTATATCGTGCTTCGCCGTAGCTTTACCAAGGAGCTGTTAGCCGGCCGCTTGCTGACCCGCACCACGGCGTACAACATCATCTGCCCCGGCACGACGGAGGAAAATCTCGAGCATATCAACACCTTTATCGCTTACCATAAAGCATATCAAAAGCACAAAAAGCTCCAGCTGTTTGTCGAGGTGGAGGCGGAAAAAAGCAACGTCATCCGACAGGAGATCATCGACAAAAGCTGTTGCAGGAGCTCCATTTTCACCTTCTGCTCCAACGAGCTGTTGTCCCGTCGGTTTGCGGAGGAGCACCCCATTACCGAGCATCTGCCGCGCACCTTTATCGAGGCGGATACATCCATCAAAAACAACGCCGTCATCGGCGTGATCTACCTGGGCTTCGGTCCGCTCAACCAAGCCATGTACGCGCAGTCGGTGTTTAACGACCAGCTCACCGCCTTCCGCGATGGGGAATATACGCAAAAACCGCTCGATTATCATTTGTTCGATTTGAATATCGACCGCAAGGCGTGGTTGATCGACGGTCTGAAGGA
Organism: Clostridia bacterium; assembly: GCA_017481085.1. GTDB lineage: Bacteria > Bacillota > Clostridia > Oscillospirales > Acutalibacteraceae > RGIG426. The sequence continues at coordinate 6,214 of JAFUPS010000191.1, forward strand.
GAAGCTGGAGGGCTTGGCGACCACGCCGGAGCAGTATTACCCGTTGCCGCCGATGCCGTATACGGTTACCGTGCACAATTGCAGTCCCTGCAGCGAGCAGGCGATTGCCGAGGCGTGTGCATTGCTGCATCAGAAAGACGCGTTTTATTATGTCATCGTGGATACGGGAGATATGTATAAAAACATTGAAACCGGCACGCAGCTGCGGTCGCTGATGGGTGATGTGGATAGCTATCATGTGTTCATTCGCAGCGAGACTGTTTATATCGAGGACGATGCGCAGATTACTTATCTAGGTGATTTTGACGATATTTTCACCCACAGCACCATTGTCAACGACGAGTTGTATCGCATGGCAGAAAAGGTCAACGAGGTATACGCCATCCGCAGGGAGCTCCACAGAAAAACCGGAAATCGTGCCGAAATCGTCAAAGAGGCAAGAGAGGCGGCGAAGCGGGAATGGACCGGCATGCCGCGTTTTCGTCGTCAATCCAACCTGTATGCGGCGTTGAATCTGCGGCTGAAGCTGCATCTGCTGGGATTGGATTACACCAAAAAAGCCGGACCGGGCGTGCAGTTGGAGAGTATTTATCCAACCGAGCATCCCAACCACGTGTATGCGGATTACTTTGGGCGGAGCCTGCGCAACGCCATGCTGGCACAGGAAAAATACCGCTGGAACGTGTATCATCTGGCCAAAGGCGTGTTGCCGATGCCAAAAGCGGAGGTCGTGGCTGTGCTCAATGAAAACACCGGCGAGTTCGAAATGTACACCAAGAACGCGCCGCTCACCCGGCACGCGTGCCTGACGACCTACAACGGTCTGGATACGCTGTCGAAGGAGCTCTGTGAGAAACTGAGCGCCGCCACCGGCACCGAGCACCGCATCGAGGAATTCGATTACTATTATTACGACGATCAGCTTTTGGCGGCGACGACCGATCTGATGGCCGAGCTAAACTGCACCCTCATCCGCAAACCCAACCCCACGACCGAACAATAAACCAAAAAGCGAGGGGATTTCCCCTCGCTTTTGTTGTGTGCTGTTTTTCGAAAAAGAGTTTCCGCGTTATAAAATTGCATGCCATTACAACGGCGGTAGCACCGATTTTTACCAGCATATAGGTAAATTTCAAAGCATCTACGCCAACCCACGCCAACAGTTCTATCAAGTCTAGTCCAACGATACCGGAAAGCAAAAAAGCACCAACACGCGCGTTTTATTGTTATTGGGGTTTACCTCAAAAACGATCGATGGTACAGACATTTTTTGCCCCCTCGTTTCTGTCAAAATAAACTGCGATTTATTTCTGGTCAAGATATTTTCAAGATACCAGAGTAGAGGAAGGACGTTGCAGATAGCCAAAAGGGCTTGCATATCTTGTGTGATTATTATATAATCACATTACTACATACTAAGGAGGGAATGGCAGTGAGAAAGAAACACGTAACGCGTGACGTCGGAATAGAGTTGACACGAGTTTTTGCCTGCCTTGTTGTTATTGGTGTCCACACCAGTTTAACCGATATCGTTGGCGGTGTATACGATCCTAGCAGAGGGTTGATAAATTGTTTTTTAGCGGACGGCGTGGCTGTTTTTTGGCTCATTACCGGGTGCTTTCTGTTTCGTAATTCGAGTTACAAAAACACGTTAGTGCGAACAGCAAAATCTATTGCGTTACCGATAGCAATATACAGTATTGCTTGTCTGTTCTTCTCCGGCTTTATCATCAATGGCGGACCTCTTATTCAGTCTACCTACCATTCAGTCGAACAATATTTTCAAGGGTTTAAAGATGCGATTATGCTTAAACAAACAGTTCCGTTAACGGGGCATTTATGGTATTGCTATACATACATTCTTGTTATGATAGCATTTCCCGTTTTAAGTGCGTTTGTTCAGTGGTTACAAGAGGATGATAAACGCGAGCTTTGGTTTTGCATAATCAGTTTTGTATTTTTGATTGTCAATGATTTGACAAAAAACCAGACTTTTGCGTTTTCGCATCATGGACTAAACGCAGCCGTCCCTGCTGCAATCGAGATGATTTGGGGCTCTATCTTATATCGCAAAAAAGAATATTTATTAAAACATAAGTTTTTATGGATTGCTGCGGCCATGGGCTTTGTAGTCTTAAACGTAATCCGGATGGTTATTGTTTGGAAAACTATGACCAAGGCTATATTATATTGGTACAGTTCTATCGGCCTATTGTGTGGATTATGTGTCATTGTCTTCTTTGCGTTTGTCGGCAAAGGTCTGGCAAATAAAAAAGTAATATCCAAAATGGTTTTATGGTTAGCTAAGCAAACATTTATTATTTATCTGGTACACATACCGGTTATATCCGTTTTGAAACGTTTCAATATACCAACTATTTTTTTAGAACGCCTCTCGTTATATACCGGTAGAACTTTGCGTGAGATTCTTTATACCGTTGGTATGATTCTTGTTGTGTTTTTAGTCAGCCTGGTTGTGTCCGCCACAATCAATTTCATAACACAGCTTATACACAAGGTTTTAGCTTTTAAAACATTAGACACGGTTAAATAAACCAAAAAGCGAGGGGAGTTTCCCCTCGCTTTTGTTGTTGCCGCATTTTCGTCATACGATTGATTTTATACGACCGTTATGATATAATAATCGTATCCCCTAAAATTCCTGCGGCTTAGAAAATGGGAAACGATAGCGCCAAAGGCAATTAAACCAACAACACACAGATAAAAGGTGAAGAATATGATAAAGGATAACCTTGTTTTTGCTGTCGAAAAGAGCACTCTGCGCATTTTTATCATCGGTGAAATCACGCATAAAACCGTTGCCAAAATGCGCGAAAAGATTGACGGAAAAATCGGCGAGTTGTCTCCGAAAAAAGTGGTGCTCGATTTATCACAGCTTAATTTCATGGATTCCTCGGGAGTGGGACTGATCATTAGCAGAAAACGGGCGTTGCAAGAAATACCGGCAGAGCTTGTGATAGAAAATCCAAGCACACCTATTTTCAAACTGTTAAAGGCCGCCGGGGTGGACCAAATCATAAAAATAGGGGATCCCATCTAAATGCGGCCTATGCGATGCTGACCACGAACAGCCGTGCTCATTGGACGTATCAAACAATATCGTTTTATGCATAACAAAAGCGAGGTGAAATTCCCCTCGCTTTTTACATTCCTAATATAGTGAATACTTTGTGTTGGAAAAAGTTCTGTTTAGCCCACTCGTCCGCTTCTTCAACCGCCTCGCGCGTTTTTCCACCAGCTTTAGTTGCTTTTTGGACAATGATGTCCCACTCTTGCTTTTTAACCTCAGTATTGTCAAAGGGATCGTATGCAGGAATTGTCTCCTCAATAATCGCGGCCAAGCCGGTGCTGTAGAATTCCCCATCAGTAATGCAAATCGAATCCTTATGCCAAAACTGCATTTTCTTTATGTCCCAAGGGCCCATAAAAAATTCGTAATAACAAGAACCCTGTCTATCTGCGGAACAAATGAAATACTTCGCCATATTTTCACCGCCTTTATTTTATTATATCACAGCAACGGAGAAAAGTAAATCCTACGCTCACTGCGCGGACGATATAGGGCAAGGCATCAAAGCAAAAAGCGAGGGGACATCCCCTCGCTTTTGTCGTTTGGTATATTTCAATGGTGTTGTGTGTTTCGCCGGAGTCCTTGCTCACACGATAACCTCGCGTAACCATTCCAGCGTGCATTCTACCATGTGCTTACCGGTGGCGGCATCGGCTTCTTTGGCGCTTTGAGCAAACCACTCCGTGTTGCGTTCGCAACGGGAAAGATCCACCAATTCGGGATAAGTGCCCATCAGCAACGAGGTCTCCCATTTCCCGGCATGATCAAAACCGCCACATTTTTTCTGGGCATCAGCACCGATCAGCGGAATGACTTTGATATAGGAAAACGGATCGTCCGTGCCGCCCAGATTTTCATAGTAAGCGGCATAGTCGTCGCTGCCCCACCAACCGCGGCCGAATTTTTCTTCCATAAATTCCATGGTGACCTTTTTGGCCGCCTTGTGGCAGGCAATGGTCATGGGCATCAGTCCGGCATTTTCGGTCTGATGATGGGGGATGAGATAGATGTTTTTGTGCCCCGCTGCCACCATGGATTTTAAAATGCAATAGATATAATCGGCATACACGTCTTCGTCAACGTGAAAATGAGAGGGTTTTGCATCGCATACGGCATAAGACGCTACGCCATACCATATAGGCGGGCAGATAACGATCTCTTTTTCCTTTTCCAGCTCCCGCAGGCAGCCGGTCACCACCAGCGTATCGGTGCCGCAAGAGGCGTGGTGGGCGTGGTACTCCATCGTGCCGATGGGAATGATAAAGGGAACGTTTCTGTCCACGGCATTCTGGATATCATCATAGAACATATCGATCATGCGCATAAAAACCACTCCTTTCTATCGGTTGTCCCTACGATCAAAAGTGCTTTTCGGGGCAGAGCAGCGGAATTTCGGGGCTCAGCTTTTCAAAGCCGCTTTCCGTAACGACGATGCCTTTTTCCCAGCGAACACCAAAGGTATCGGCCGAAATAAAGGTGTCGACCTGATAGCACATGTTCGGCTTCAGGAAATAATCGGAGCTGGTTTCGCACCACGGCGCCTCCACCTCGATAATGCCCGTTCCGTGCAGAGGACCGTAGACGTAGTTTTTCTCATAGCCGTTATCCACGTAGTATTGATAGAAGCCCTTGGCGATATCGGCGGCATAGACGCCTGCTTTGATCTGCTGCTCGCTCCATGCATGAGCCTCGCGGCAGAACTGAACGATCTCCTTGCGCTGGCCCTCCAGCTTGCCAAGGCAAATCGGATAACCGATGGCGGCAGAATATCCGTCGATTTTAGCGGAGAGGTTGAGCTGGACGATATCGCCTTTTTGGAACTCGCGGTAGGAAGAACGGGAAATAGCGTGGCGGGTAGAGGCCTCGGAAAATACATACATCGGAAGCCCTTCGTACTCCGCACCGTGCTCGTAGACCGCTTTCTGCGCAACGCCCACCATCTGCAATTCGGTCATGCCGGGCTCGATGGCTTTGATCACTTCTTCGGTTGCGAGGCTGGCAATGCGATAGCCCTCACGCAGACAGTTGAGCTCGTTTTCGCTCTTTACAGAACGCAGCTCCACCATGATTTTGCCGGCGTCCACAATTTCCGCTTCGGGGAACGCCTCACGGATAGCGTTAAAGATGACCACCGAGGTATCCAAAAACGAGGCGACGCCAATGCGGATCTTTTTGCCGGTCACCTTAATGTACTTAAACACGTCCGCAAAGGTATCAGGCTTGAGCTCGGGATAAGCAGGGTCTGCGCCCTCACGGTAGGCGGTCAGCACAAAGGTCTTGTCCAGCTTGTTTCTGTCAGCGCCAAAAATAGCCGATTCGGGGCCCACCATCAAAGCGGCCTCACCTGTGGCGGAAATGGCAACGCCCGCGCGCTCGAACAGCGGCCAGAAGCCCGAGAAATAACGGGGGTTGGCATAGTCGGCCTCGTTGCCGTTTACGATCAGAGCGTCCAAGCCCTCGCGCTGCAGAATGGCGGCGGCGCGCTTGACTCTTTCCTTGTATTCATAATCAGGGATGCAAATTCTCGACATGTTGATTTCTCCTTTTCTTTTTTATTCACAGTAGCCGGGGGTGGTATAAAAATTAACAACTCTGGGCTCGGCGCGTCCGTATTGCGCAACAACGGGTACGTCGCTTTCGAGCATGATGGCGTATTGCTCGCCCTCGTTGGCGGTATGCCCACAAAAGTCCTCCGCGTTGTTCGAGCGCAGACAACGCACTCGCATGGCTTCCACTTCCGTATCAAAGCTCACGGGCGGACGATCCACGAATAAAAGGGTGAATTTCACGTGGGCGCGTTGGTTGCTCACGTTGGTAATGATGACCGATTCGTGCCCCGGAATTTCATTTTCCCCCACGGGTGGAAGCTCCGCATCGGGAAAGATCCAAACCTTTTTGCCATAATTCATAACGTAACCCTCCTTTACTACCATTATAGCATTGACAAAGCCATATTTCTTGTGATATTATCAGTTCAAATGGTAAAATAATCATTTTTAGAGGGTGAAATATTGGAAAAATTCGCTTATCTTGATAAAAAACAGCACGGAACGGTGGGTTTTCCGGTTGAATATTATTATGTGGACAGCTCTCATCCCCGGTATCACATGGCCTTCCATTGGCATAATGAGTGGGAGCTTTTGCGTGTGATAGAAGGGGAGCTGTGGCTCACGCTGGATGGCGATCGCCGAAGGATAAAAGCAGGGGATATCGTGCTGATCCCCGGGGAAACCCTGCACGGCGGCGAAGCGACCGATTGCGTTTACGAATGCCTTGTTTTTGATCTTTACGGTCTTTTTAGTAAAACGGAGTCGGTCAAACCCGCGCTTCGCCCTTTTTATCGCATGGATGTCTCACCCGATCTGTTTTTCACAAACGACGACCGTCCACCGGCTCGGGTGCTGGACGTATTCGGCGGCAGGGGCGATTCGCCTTGTCTGGCGCTTGAAACGCTTTCTGCCATTGCGGAATTTTTCGCCTGGCTCATAAGGGAAAACCGGTATGAAAACGCACCGCGCAAAAAGGGGTGGTCAACCCGCATTAAGCCGGTGCTGGAATATATAGAAGCACACTACGGCGAGGAGCTCTCGTTGGATATCCTGTCAAACGTGGCCGGTATGAATGCGCGTTATTTTTGCAAGGTGTTTTATTCGCTCATCAAAACAACGCCCATGAACTACGTGAACTTCTACCGTATCGAGCAGGCCGCCTTTTTTCTGGAAACCACCGATATGCACATTACGGAGATCGCCACCAGCTGCGGTTTTTGGGAGGGGAGCTATTTCACCAAGGTTTTCAAAAAATTCAAAGGCACCACACCGCATTGCTACCGCCGGTTATCCAAAACAAATGCATAAACGCAATTTGTAATTTAGGGAAAAATCTATATATGAAAGCAACTGGGATTGTGAGAAGAATAGAGGAATACGTTATAATAGGGCAAACCGCTTGAAACCCGCATAAACACTGGTTTTTCGCTGGTTTTGCCGGGCTTGATTTGCACAAAATTCGGTGAAATCGCTTTTTTAAAAAGTGAGGGAGTATCCTATATATTATATTGTCGGATACGTTTATAAGATTTCTGCAAGAACTTGACTATCATAATGAGGTGTGTTACAATAAATAAAAGAATAAACACCAAAGGAACCAGCTGTCTGCAGAGGGAGATGGTTCCTTTTGGTTTTATAACAGTAAATGTAGGGTGTATGATGAATTTATGAAAAAACAACGGTTTTCGGTATCGACAACACATATCATATTGTTGAGCTTTTTGGCGGCCATTTTGGTAGGCGCCGTATTGCTTTCTCTTCCCATAAGCTCAGCCGACGGAAAGGCAAAGCCGTTCTTGGATGCGCTTTTCACCGCCACGACCTCCACTTGTGTTACCGGCCTGGTAGTAACGCCGACCGTTACCGCGTGGAGCATTTTCGGGCAAGTGGTGATCTTGATACTGATTCAGATCGGCGGTCTTGGTGTTATCACCATTATGTCAGGGCTGATGATACTTCTTCACAAGAAAATAGGTATCGGTGACAGACTGCTCTTGCAGGATGCATTTAATCTGAATTCGCTGTCGGGACTTGTTCGGTTCGTAAAAAGAGTTGTGACAGGAACACTCATTATTGAAGGTATCGGCGCTCTGCTTTATATGACGGTTTTTATACCTGAGTTCGGCGCAAAAGGAATATGGATATCGGTGTTCACTTCTGTTTCTGCCTTTTGCAATGCAGGTATTGATATCATTGCCGAAAACAGCCTTTGCGATTATGCACTTAATCCGGTCATCAATTTTGTTACGTGTGCCTTAATTATCTTGGGCGGCATCGGTTATATCGTTTGGTGGGATGTACTCAGGGTACTGAAAAATGCACGAACGAAGAAAGTGAGATTTTTCAGAGATCTTACCCTGCACAGTAAAATTGCTATCACAGCAACCTTGATTTTGATTGTTGTTGGCGCAGCCTTCATTTTTGCGTTTGAATATAATAATCCGCAAACCATTAAAGAGTATACCTTGTTTCAAAAAATAGAGGCATCTTTGTTTCAGTCGGTTACAACGAGAACCGCAGGCTTTGCAACCGTGCCACAGGAAAACCTCACCAATGCAAGCGCTATTGTATGCTTGCTTTTGATGTTTATCGGCGGTTCACCCGTTGGCACAGCCGGAGGCATCAAAACGGTGACGTTTGCCGTTATTATGGTGGCGGCGATCGCCTCTATTCGCAGTAAAGAGGATGTCGAGGTGTTTGGCAGACGGCTCACAAAACAGGCTGTCAGCAAAGCGGTTGCCGTTACCTGCATGTCGTTTATTATTATGTTTACTTCAACGGTTTTGCTCTCTGCGGTAACAGATGCAAATGCACTCGATATTGTTTATGAAGC
>JAFUPS010000192.1 GCA_017481085.1 Clostridia bacterium
CGTAGGAATACTGACGTATTTCAAGGATTACGGCTGGATTGCAGGGAAAAGGATTTTCGCAAAACCGGTTAATCCCTATGGCGCAGCGCCCAAAGGCGATGCGCCCTTGGGTGGGATTTTTTTATTCGGATAAATGCTTGAATTCCTCAAAGCAATCGAAGGTGGCAAAATAATCGGCCGGAGTCTCGGCACGGCGGATCAGCCGTACCGATCCATCCTCGCAGAGCAGCAGCTCGGCGGATTTTAGTTTGCCGTTGTAGTTATAACCCATTGAAAAACCGTGTGCGCCGGTATCGTGAATTACCAAAATATCCCCCTTATCAATCTTGGGGAGCATCCGGTCGATGGCAAACTTATCGTTGTTCTCGCACAGCGAGCCGACCACGTCGACCATGTGATCGCACGGCTCGTTCTCCTTGCCCATCACGGTGATGTGGTGGTAAGCGCCGTACATCGCCGGACGCATCAGATTGACCGCGCAGGCATCCACGCCGACGTATTCCTTGTGTGTGTGCTTTTCGTGGATAGCGGTAGTCACCAGGCAACCGTAAGGTGCCATCATATACCGCCCGAGCTCGGTGAAGATCGCCACGTCGTCCATGCCGGCCGGTGTGAGGATCGCCTCGTACTGTTGGCGCACCCCCTCACCGATAACGGCGATATCGTTGGGCTGCTCCTCCGGGCGATACGGCACGCCGATGCCACCGGACAGGTTGATAAACGCAATCTTGGCGCCGGTTTCCTGCTGCAGGCGGACCGCCAGCTCAAACAAAATGCCGGCGAGCTTGGGGTAATACTCGTTGGTGACGGTGTTGGACGCGAGAAACGCGTGAATACCAAACCGCTTAGCGCCCTTCGCCTTTAGCGTACGGAACGCGTCAAACAGTTGTTTCTCGGTCATGCCGTACTTGGAGTCGCCGGGATTATCCATGATACCGTTGCTCATCTGGAACACGCCGCCCGGGTTAAACCGGCAACTGATCGTCTCCGGGATATGCCCCAGCGCCTGCTCCACCGCCTCGATATGCGTGATATCATCCAGGTTGATGATACCGCCCAGACGATCGGCCTCGGCGAATTCCTCCGGCGGCGTATCATTAGACGAAAACATGATGTACTCACCGGTGATACCGCACGCCTCCGACAGCATCAGCTCGGTCATGGACGAGCAATCACAGCCGCAATCGTATTCATGCAGGAGCTTCATCAAATACGGATTAGGCGTCGCCTTCACCGCAAAATATTCCCGAAACCCTTTGTTCCACGCAAATGCGGCTTTCAGCGCCGCCGCATTGGCACGGATGCCACGCTCATCATACAGATGAAATGGCGTGGGGTAGGTTTTGGTAATTTCCTGCAACTGTTCTTTGGTTACAAACGGGGTTTTCATGTGAATATCTCCTGATAAAACCGATTATTCCTCGGTCTTCTTTTTGCGCGTTTTCTTTTCGGGCGCTTTGGTAAAGCCGCAACCGTCGGTCATGCAGAACAGCTTACCGTCGCGGCCTTTTTGTTTGAACAGCGTTTTGCCGCAATCCGGGCAAACCTCAGACGACGGCTCGTTCCACGACACGAAATCGCATTTCGGGTAGTTGGAGCAACCGAAGAATTTCCGGTTGTTGCGCGAACGCTTGGACAAAATATCGCCCCCGCATTTCGGGCAGGCACCGCCGGTGCGCACCACAATGCGTTTGGTATTTTTGCAGGTCGGATAGCCGGGGCAGGCCAGGAACTTGCCGTAACGGCCGGTCTTAACCACCATTTTGCGACCACACTGTTCGCAAACCTCGTCGCTTTCCACATCCGGGACTTTGACGCGTTCTTCGGTAATATTCTCCTCTGCGGCCGCCAGCGTCTTGGCAAAGCCCTTATAGAAGCGGCGCATCATGCTCACCCAATCGGTGGTGCCGTGCTCGACCTCATCAAGCTGCTCTTCCATGTGGGCGGTGAACTTAATATCGACGATCTCCGGGAAGTTCTCCTTCATCACCGCCGTGATGATCTCGCCAAGCGGCGTGGGCTTGAGGGTCTTGCCCTCGCGCTCGATATACTCACGCGACAGAATGGTGCTGATGGTCGGCGCATAGGTAGACGGACGGCCAATGCCGCTTTCCTCCATGGCCTTGACCAGTGTCGCTTCGGTATAGCGTGCCGGCGGTTGAGTGAAGTGCTGGTTACCGGCGATCTCGCGCAGCACGAGCAGCATATCCTTCTCCAACTTGGGCAGCGGCGCGTTTTCTTCGTCCTCTTCGTCCTTACCCTCGGTGTACAGGACGGTGTAACCGTCAAACTTCACCGAATAGCCGGAGGCCTTGAAGGTGTACGCACCAGCGGCGATATCCGCCTGACAGGTCTCGTGTACCGCCTGCTCCATCAAGCTGGCGATAAAGCGCTCCCAAATCAGGCGATACAGCTTATACTGATCGCTTGTCAGCGAGCCCTTGACCTGCGCCGGCGTGAGGTTAGGCATGGTCGGACGGATGGCTTCATGCGCATCCTGCGCGCCGGCACGCGTTTTATAATGACGCGCCTTAGCCGGCAGATAATCCTTGCCGTAGGTCGCCTCGATATACGCATTGCCCTCGCGGCGCGCTTCATCCGAAATGCGCAACGAGTCGGTACGCAGGTAGGTGATCAAACCGACCGCACCGATACCGGCGACGTTGACGCCTTCATAAAGCTCCTGCGCAATGCGCATGGTCTGCCGTGTTTCGAAGCCCAAACGGCGGCTGGCCTCCTGTTGCAGTGTGGAGGTAGTAAACGGCGGTGCCGGATTGACACGACGCGTACCGCGCTTCACGCTTTCGATACGGTATTCTGCGTTTTCCAGATCGACCAGGATCGCATCGGCTTCTTCTTTGCTGTTGATCTTGACCTTGCTGCCATTTTTCAGCGCCAGCTTGGCCGGGAATTTCTTGCCGGATTTCGTAACCGACAACTGTGCATCCACCGACCAGTATTCCTCCACCTTAAAACCGCGGATCTCGTTTTCGCGGTCCACCACCAAGGCGGCGGTAGCCGACTGCACACGACCGGCCGACAGCCCCTTGCGGATCTTCTTCCACAGATACGGGCTGATCTGATAACCCACGATACGGTCGAGCACACGGCGAGCCTGCTGTGCGTTGACCAGATCCATGTCGATGCAACGCGGGTTGGACATCCCCTGCATCACGCCGCTTTTGGTGATCTCGTTAAAGGTCACGCGGTTGGCATCCGACAGATCGGTATGCAAAAGGGTGGACAGATGCCACGAGATCGCTTCGCCCTCACGGTCCGGGTCGGTTGCGAGAATGACACGATCCGAAACCGCCGCGCGCTCGCGCAGACCGCGAATCAGCTGCGATTTGCCGGCAATATCCACATAATGCGGTTTAAAATCGTTCTGAATGTCCACACCCAGAAGCGTCTTGGGCAGGTCGCGCACGTGGCCGACCGTCGCCCGGACCTCATAGTCCGCACCCAAAAAGCCCTGAATGATCTTGGCTTTATGATCCGACTCTACAATTACCAGAGTTTTTCCCATCTCATTTATCCTTTCCGGCTGTAACGCCCGCCGGCATGACTTTCCGCCACACCGCACAGTTCCAGTTCGGTCAACGCCATCATAGCCTGCGGAAGCGACAGCGGCGTTTTCTCTGTCAGCTCCTCCAATCCCTGCGGTCGCTCGGTCAGAAGCGGCAAAATGCACTTAGCATTGTCGCTGATCGAGGCAGGGAGATCCGCTACCGACAGCTCCGGCAACGGTTCTGTGGGCAACAATTTGATTTCCGGCGGTTCCCGATGGGTGACCGCGCGGAGAGATTTCTTTTTTACCGGTGCTTTGACCGGATCTTTCGGTGGACGCGGTACGTAGGTCTGTTCGGCATTGGCCACCAGCTTCACGTCCAACGACGGAAACTTGATGCTCAGCTCACGGGCCACGTCCTCGGCACCGCGCACCAGCATCGCCTGCTCGCGGATGAGCTGATGACAGCCGGCGTGCGTCACCAAGTCGCCCGGCACAGCAAACACATCGCGACCGTTGGTCGATGCCAACCGCGCCACCTGCAAAGTACCGCTTGGGTCGGGCGCTTCGGTGACTATCATCGCGTGCGGCAGTGCCGCCAACAGACGGTTGCGTAACCGATAGTTTTCCTTCCGCACAGTCGTGCCTGCCGGGAATTCCGACAGCATCACACCGCCGCCCTTGACGATCTCGTCACGCAGGTATTCGGTGGTTTTGGGGTAGGAGACGTCCAGTCCACACGGTTGCAACAATATGCCGCAACCACCTACGGAAGCTACCGCTGCCATCACAGCGGCATCGCCACCCGAAATGGTATCACCGGCGACGATCACACCGCCGGTAGCCAAACCAGCCGCTATTTTACCGGTAAGCAGCAATCCGCTTGTGCTGATCCTGCGTGTGGCCAGAATGGTCACCACCGGGCGTTGCTGCCAATCGGCAGGCAAGGCACCGGTTGCGTAGATCACCAACGGCGGATCGGCGATTTCCTTCCACGGCGCGGGGTACTCCGGCATATCCGGCGTCCAGACCTGCCAACCGCAGGCAACCGCTGCACGCAGTTGCTTGCCGGCTTTATCCACCGCTTTGTTCATAGCCTTCTTCAGCACCGCGCCGGTCAAACCAGCCGCGCGAAGCGCTTGTTCATCGGCCAACCACACGCGTTCGGCGCTACCGAACGTGCGAAGCAGCCGACCGGTATGCGCATAACCGCAGCCAAGAGCACCTTGCAACCATACCCAATAAATGCGCTTATCCATGCGGCGTGTCCTCCGGCCGGGACAGCTCCCACAACACGATGCAGGCCGCCACCGCCGCATTCAACGACTCGGCACGACCGGCCATCGGAATGGTCAGCCGTCGACCGCACGCCGCGATCGCCGCATCGGTAAGGCCGTTGCCCTCGTTGCCGATGACCGGAA
>JAFUPS010000193.1 GCA_017481085.1 Clostridia bacterium
ATCTCTTCGCCGCTGGCCTGGGCAAAGCGGCCCAGAAGTTCTTCGACGGTGAGTTTCTGTTTATCTTCACCGGCAATATCCAGTACGATCTGGCCGGCATTCATCATGATCAAACGGTTGCCGTGCGCCAGCGCATCCTTCATGTTGTGCGTGATCATAATGGTGGTGAGCTTCTCTTCCTCCACGATCTCGCGCGTAATTGACAGCACCTTAGCGGCGGTTTTGGGATCCAGCGCCGCCGTGTGCTCATCCAAAAGCAGTAGCTTGGGATGGTTCATTGCCGCCATCAGCAACGTGATTGCCTGGCGCTGACCGCCGGACAACAAGCCCACCTTGGTGGACATACGCTCATCCAAGCCCAGATCCAGACGTTTCAGCTGTTCCTTGAAGTGTGCACGATCCTTCTGCGAGATGGCCCAGCTCAGCCCGCGCGATTTGCCGCGACGCTCGGCCAGCGCCATATTTTCCTCGATCCACATATCGCCGGCGGTACCGGTCATCGGGTCCTGGAACACGCGGCCGATAAACTTGGCGCGCTTATATTCCGGCAGCTTCGTGATATCCACACCGTCGATCAAAATCTGACCGTCATCTACCGGAAACGTGCCGGCGATGGCATTGAGCATGGTAGATTTACCGGCACCGTTGCCGCCAATCACGGTGACAAAATCGCCGTCGTTCAACGTGAGCGTTAAATCGTCCAGCGCGACCTTCTCGTTAACGGTGCCGCCGTTGAAGATCTTGGTAACGTTACGTAGCTCCAACATATTACGACACCTCCTTATGCTTCGGGGTTTGCTTGCTGAAATAGCGCGTCTTGAAGTACGGCACGGCAAGGAAGATAGCCACGACCACTGCCGAAAGCAGCTTTAGCAGGTCGGTATCCAAACCGAGGAACACGACCGTCTGGTAAACGATATAATACACGATACCGCCCAGTACCACGCCGAGCAAGCGCACCACGAAATTCTGCGGGAATTTGGACACCAGCACCTCACCGATAATCACGGCGGCCAAACCGATGACGATGGCACCACGGCCGTCGTTGATATCTGCCGAGCCCTTATACTGAGCAAGCAATGCACCGGCCAATGCCACCATACCGTTTGACAACGCCAGTCCCACGACCTTGATCGCGCTGGTATTGATGCCTTGTGCGCGGGCCATCTTTTCGTTATTGCCGGTCGCACGAACGGCAGCACCGTAGCGCGTGCCGAAGAACCAATACAAAAGCGCAATGATAACCACGCAGAACAGAAACAAAATAACCAACGCGCGATAACGGCTCATTTGCGAAATCAGCACCTCATAGGTGCGCGCCGGCAACGCCTGGTTTGCCTTGCCCATGATCTTGAGGTTGACTGACCACAGCATCAGCTGTGTGAGAATACCCGACAAGATAGCCGGAATACCCATTACGGTGTGGAACAAACCGGTCACCAAACCACAGCACATACCGACCAGCATGGCCACCAGCATGGCTGCCCATACGTTCCAGCCGGCCACCATCAGCATCGCGCACACGGCCATGCCGGTGACCATAGAGCCATCGACCGTCAGGTCGGCGACGTCCAGTACTTTATAGGTGAGATACACGCCGATTGCCATGATGCCCCAGATAAGACCTTGGGCCACAGCACCGGGCATTGCATTCAACCATCCCGAAAATTCCATAGATAAGTTCTCCTGTCATATAAAATACGGAAAATGTGCCGCTTGCCAAAGGAAAGCGGCACATTGATTATACCATAGTTTTTAGGGAAACGCAACGGTTATTTAGCTGATAGCCACATAACCTTCCGGCGGCGTGATGCCCAGCTCATCGCAGATCGCCTTGTTGTATTTCTTGACCGGAGCTGCGGCGTATTCGACCGGCATTTCGGAGATATCGCTCTCGCCCTTCAGGATCTTCACAGCCATTTCGCCGGTCTTGCGGCCGAGGTCCTCGTAGCTGATAGACAGGGTGACGATGCCGCAACCACGGCAGATGCCCTCTTCGCCGGCGATGATCGGCACTTTCTTCGGACGAACAATGCTGTCGATCGTCTCGGTGCAGTCGGCAACCTTGTTATCGGTCGGGGCATAGATAGCATCCGACCAGTTGGCAGCAGCTTCGGTCACCGCCGCGACGTCGTTGGTATCCGAGAAGGTGAAACGCTTGGTCTCAATGTTCTTTGCCGCCATTTCCTGCTCGATCACCTGCACCTGATACAGCGAGTTCGGCTCGGCGGAGCAATACAGCAAACCAACCTTTTTCGCGTTCGGGCACAGCTCCACGATCATGGCAGCCTGCTCGGTCAGCGGAGCCAGGTCGGACGTGCCGGAGATGTTGCCGCCCACGGTGCCGTTGAAATCTTTCAGCTCAAGCGCCACACCGTATTCGGTAATGGAGGTACCCAGAATCGGAATCTCCAGCGTTGTGTTAGCGGCCGCCTGCAGAGCGCCGGTAGCATTCGCCATGATGAGATCAACGTCCTTGGAAACGAAATCGTTGACGATGGTGACGCAGGTGTTGTTCTCGCCGGCACCGTTGCCCTCGATGAACTTCACCTTATCGCCGAATTCTTCGGTCAGCACATCTTTAAAGCCCTTCGTGGCGGCGTCCAGCGCTTCGTGCGAAACCAGTTGGCAGATACCAACGGTAAAGGTGTCCTTATCGCCACCGCCCTGCGGCAGTTTGGGATCGTCGTTCTGCGCGGCATCACCGCAACCGACACACGCTACCAGCATAGCAAGCGCCATCAGCATAGCCAAAATCTTTTTCATGAGTAATTCCTCCTTTAGCGTTTTAACGCTTTTATGTGTTAAAGTGTACACCCATATCCTCGGTTTGTCAATAGGTTTCGGTAAAAAAATTTACAGAATTTATGAAAATTCTTGCATTTGGTGCAGAAGTTGCCGTATAATGGAAAAAACGGAGGGATATTTATGCAATTACTCATCAAGCAGCGTGTCTTTTCCTGGTCGGACAGCTACGATATTATGGACGAAGCCGGCACGGTGCGTTACCGTGTGAAGGGCGAGATCTTCTCCTTTGGGCATCGACTGCACGTTTACGATGCGGTTACCGGTGAGGAGATCGGCATGCTACGGCAAAAGGTGTGGGCATGGATGCCTACTTTTTATATCGACTTCGGTGGCCAGACCGTGGGAACGGTGCGGCGGCAGTTTGCCTTTTTCCGGCAGGTGTACGACATTGACGTAGACGATCTGCACATTGAGGGAGATGCATTTGGCTGGGATTACGACGTCATAGGCGGTGAACACGTACTGATGCACATCACCAAAAAGCTATGGACGTGGGGCGATACCTACGTGCTGGACGTGGTAGATCCGTCACAGGAACGACTGGCGCTGATGCTGGTGCTGGCCATTGATGCCGCCAACTGCACACACGACGACCACTAAAATAAAGAAAGTCCGCAGAGAGCACTCTCTGCGGACTTTTTGATTAACTGAGGATAAGGCCGGAACGGTAGTCTTTATCGGCAATGCAGATGTAGGTTTTGCCGGTGTTGAGCTTCAGTTGAGAGCCATCGGCCTCGTACATGGTGAAGCCGGAGGCTGACAGTGTGTACGAAATACTGCGGCTTTTACCGCCGGAAATCACCGTACCGCTACCGGACGATAGATCAAAGCCGTATGTCTGAGCGTTACCACCCGAATTCTCCTGGAACTTATCGCCGTACAACACCACAACATTGCTTACCTGGATGGGATTACCTGTCAGCGAAACGTGCTTTTCGGTCGATGCGGCATCGCCAAAGTATTTGGTATACAAACCGCTGGTGGCATCGTAATGGAAGCTCACGGTCTCCGAACGGCTGATCTTCACCTGTGCAAGCGCACCCGCACCGGTGCCGGTCACGTTGCCAAAATCGAACGGCATTGCCGCTTTCGGGGTATCGGCAAAGCCTTTTGCCTTCGCCATTGCGGCGATCTTTTCGCCGCTGGTGGTCAGCGTATATTCACGCGAACGCACCTTGAGCAGTTCCTTATCACGCCAGAAGTAGGAGCCGTTGGTCTGCTCGTCCGCATCGGCGATGCTGATGCTTTTAAGCATTTGCTTGGCGGCATACGAACCACCGCAATGCACGTAGATCAGATCCAATGCCTGCGCGACCTGCACAAACGGCGTGCGGGCGCTGCGTACCGGGGTAATGGCCTCGGGGATTCTGTCAGCCGAGCCGAAGACCGCCATCAGTCGCGTGATAGCACCTTCCGTCTCGATCTCGACGTACATATCCGCACGGTCGATATTCGCTTGCGGACGCGATTGGTAGTTATCGTTGGAGATCATAATGCCAACCGGACGCGTCGGCGCACCCATAGGGATATCCTCCAAGCCGGTAACAATATTGTATTGCAGCTGCGGTTTGGTCGTAGTGGTGGTCGTCGCTGTCGTAGAGGTTGTGGTCGAGGATGGGTCTTTTGTGGGTGTTTCGCTATCCAGCTCATCACAGCCGGTCACACACAACAGCATAGTCACACACAACAGCACCGCAACGCATTTTTTTAACATAATAAAGCCTTCTTTCTTCTTGCGTTTGGTATATTCCCAGTATACCATACACGATACATTTCCGCAACGGTTATTTTTGGAAAAAATGATTTTGAACAAAAAAGAAAAGGTCTGTTCCGTTTTCACGGAACAGACCTTTTGGTTTTGTGTTAGATCACTAACCGTTAATTAGTTAACGGAGGTGACAACGCCCGAACCGACGGTACGGCCGCCTTCGCGGATAGCGAAGCGGAGACCCTCTTCGATAGCGATCGGGGTGATGAGCTCAACGTTCATGACAACGTTGTCGCCCGGCATGCACATCTCAGTGCCTTCCGGCAGGCTGATGACGCCGGTCACGTCGGTCGTACGGAAGAAGAACTGCGGACGGTAGTTGTTGAAGAACGGGGTGTGACGGCCGCCTTCGTCCTTGGACAGGACATAGACCTGACCCGAGAACTTGGTCAGCGGGTTGATCGAACCCGGCTTGCACAGAACCTGACCGCGCTCGATGCCGTTACGATCGACACCACGGAGCAGAGCACCGATGTTGTCGCCCGCCTCAGCGTAGTCGAGCAACTTGTGGAACATTTCGATACCGGTAACAACGGTCTTCTTGCGCTATTCGGTCAGACCGATGATCTCGACTTCCTCGGACAGCTTCAGCTGGCCACGCTCCACACGACCGGTAGCAACGGTACCACGACCAGAGATCGTGAACACGTCTTCAACCGGCATCAGGAACGGCAGGTCGGTGGTACGAGCCGGAGTCGGGATGTACTCGTCGACAGCGTTCATGAGCTCCATGATCGGGGCATAAGCCGGATCGTTGACATCGTTGGAAGCGCACTCAACAGCAGCCAGAGCGGAACCGCGAATGATCGGGGTGTCGTCGCCCGGGAACTCGTACTCG
>JAFUPS010000194.1 GCA_017481085.1 Clostridia bacterium
CGGCACCGGTAAGACCTTGCTTGCCCGTGCGGTGGCAGGGGAGGCCGGCGTGCCGTTTTTCTCCATTTCCGGTTCGGATTTCGTTGAGATGTATGTGGGTGTCGGTGCATCTCGCGTACGCGATTTGTTTGACACAGCCAAAAAGAATGCCCCTTGCATTATCTTTGTGGATGAAATCGACGCTGTCGGCCGTGAGCGCGGCGCCGGCTTGGGCGGCGGTCACGACGAACGCGAACAAACGCTCAACCAGTTGTTGGTGGAAATGGACGGTTTTGGCGCGAACGAAGGCATCATCATGATTGCCGCCACCAACCGTCCGGACATTCTTGACCCGGCGTTGACGCGTCCCGGTCGATTTGATCGCCAGATCGTAGTCTATTTGCCAGATGTGCACGGTCGAGAAGCCATTCTTAAGGTGCATGCAAAAGGCAAACCGCTTGCGCCCGATGTGGAGCTTTCGGTCATTGCCCGGTCCACCGTCGGTTTTACCGGCGCTGACCTAGAAAACCTGCTTAACGAGGCCGCTTTGCTTGCTGCACGCCGCAATCTGCATTCCATCACCATGCGTGAGATTGAGGATGCAACCATTAAGGTGATTGCCGGCACCGAAAAGACCAGCCATAAGGTGACGGAGCGCGACAAACGTATTACCGCCTATCACGAGGCCGGTCATGCAGTAGTGTCTTACTATTCACCGACGCAAGACCCGGTGCATGAGATCTCTATTGTTCCGCGCGGTATGGCGGCAGGCTATACGCTGAATCTTCCGGTAAAGGATGACGAACACGTATCGCGCACCAAGATGCTGGAAGAGCTGCAGGTACTACTTGCTGGGCGCGTTTCGGAGGCGCTGACGCAAGAGGATATCTGCACCGGTGCTTCTAACGATATCGAGCGGGCCAGCGGTGTGGCGCGTAAGATGGTCACTAAATACGGTATGAGTGATAAGATTGGTCCGATTTTGTTCGGTAGCTCGGATGAAAACGGTGTATTTCTGGGTCGCAGTCTGGGGCAGAACCGCAACTATTCTGAGGCGGTTGCCGCGCAGATCGACGAAGAGGTCAGTCGCTTGATTCATGAAGCGTATGATGCTGCTGAGAAGAAGCTGAAGCAGCACTTGAATCAGCTGCATCTTATTGCCAATTATCTTATTGAACATGAGAAAATCGATGATAAGACCTTTGAACAGCTGATGGCCCAACCGGCAGAATAAAGCACTAAAAAAAGACCTTGATTCAAATTGAATCAAGGTCTTTTTCTATATATCGCATCAGTCAACAGAAAGCAGGGCTTCCAATATCGGTAGGTCTTCGGGATACGTCAACTTTTGAGCCTTGCGGTTTCCTTCAACCAAAAGGACCGGGACGTTTGGCATATACCGGCGAATAACGCCGCCATCGTCAGTTGCTACGGCTCCGGGGTCGCTGTCAAACCGTGCGTATGCTTCGGCAAGTACGGAGACGGTAAATGCCTGAGGGGTTTGAATGCTCCATAAGGTTTCGCGTGCCGGTGTATGGTCGACTGTGCATCCATCTGCCGACACGGAAATCGTATCAATGACCGGCACGGCGGCAATGGCGGCATCGGCGGTGTCCAACGCATCACAAAGGCGGAGAACGGTGTCGTTGTCGATCAGTGGACGGGCGGCATCGTGTAGCAGAATACGCTCAAAGCCGTGTGCTTGAGCGAATTGCAAGGCAGATTCGGATGAGGCCGAGCGAGTGTTGCCACCGGGTAAAATGCCAACCAGTTTACGCCAACCGAAACCGTCGGCCAGTTGTTTGATCTCATCGAAATGATCTGGGTGCGAAACAATAACAACAGCATCAATTGCGCAACAATGTTCAAACGTGTCGACCGAATGCCATAACACCGGGCGACCGCCTAACTGCACGAATTGTTTCGGTTTATCGGCCGCAAAACGCGAGCCGCTGCCACCGGCCAATACCGCCGCCAGGGTTTTCAAAAGCCTCACCGCCTTTGCAGATTTTTTATTATTATACTCCTAATCCCATAAAAGGTCAAGAACTGCCTTTGTTTTGCCTATTGCAATGCCAACGGTGCTCATGTATAATCTAATTATAGTATTAATTGGGAGGAATCGTCATGCACATGGTCGTTCGTGTCGTTGTTGCCATATTGGCGGCGATCGGGTTTCTGTTGTTTGCCGTCCCGGTTCCGGCAAACATATTAAACGTTGGGAACGTAAGCGGCATGGCTGTGTGTGCGGTCGTTTTCGCATATATGCTTTTCTTTAAGACTGCCAACTGTTGGATCGCACAATTGTGGCAACATAGGGCGTGGAAATGCGTACTGATTATCTTGGCAATCCTTGTAGTAGTGGCTATCGTTTTGGCGATTGTCATCACCGTTTGCATGCTCTCGGCCTCTGCAAATCAATCGGATGGGAGCGTCACCGTTGTAGTGCTGGGATGTAAAGTAAACGGCGAAACGCCCAGCCTTACGTTGCGTGACCGTCTTGATGCAGCGACGGCTTACCTTAACGCGCACCCAGAGGTCAACTGTGTGGTCTCGGGAGGCCAGGGCGAGGACGAGGCCATCAGTGAAGCAGAGTGCATGAAGCGCTATTTACTGGCCAAGGGCATCGCAGAAGATCGCATCTATATGGAAGACCGCTCGACCTCCACACGCGAAAACCTCTTGTTTTCTCAACAGGTCATTGCACAGAACGGTCTGGAGCCGGCAATTGCTATTGTGACCAACGAATATCATCAATATCGGTCTGCACAAATTGCCAAAGCACTGAATATGACCGCCTATGCCGTGCCGGCCAAAACGCCGATCTGGCTGTTTCCGACGTACTACGTCAGAGAGATGCTGGCTATTTTATATGAATGGATATTTTAACAATAGAAGGGATTGCAAAATGCGATCCCTTCTATTGTTTATTCGTTACAATGTTTTCGGATGACGGCGTAAGCTTCGCTCAAGGTTTCAAGTGTATAGTAGCGGCAATTGGCCGGACTGGGCGAGGGGAGGGCAATCGCCGGCATATTTGTGTAGGGGAGAATCAGCTTTTCATAATACACGGCCGCTTTCGCGCCGGTGGTGAAGATGGCCTGAATGGGGTTTGCGTCCAATATCGGGCGTATATCGTTTGCTATCGGGTTGCGGATACTGGCGTCATCGGCTCCTGCGATTTCGCAAGATGCCAGCGTATCCCATAAAGCAATGCGGTGTCTTGTGAGAAACGATTGGCGCTGTTGCACAGTTAATGGTAGTTCTTCACCGAAAACCTTTGCCAATGCCGGCCAAAATCGGTTTTGCGGATGACCGTAGTAAAAGCCGTTCTCGCGCGATTTTGGTGACGGCATGGTACCCAGTATGAGTACGCGCGCACCATCTGGGATAAAAGGCGCAAAAGCATGCAAAATCGGTTTGCGTTGTGCCATGGGACCCTCCGTTAAGTAGAAGCCGGGCGACAGTGACGTCACCCGGCAAAAAGTCAGCTCCGTGCGTTAAAGGTTTCGCAGGAGGTCTGCGACATCGCACTGGCGCCGCGGCCACCAACCTGGATCTCGCTGGCGCTGCAGTTGCCGTTTTCGTTGTACATGCAATTCTTGGCCGTACAGCTGATCGGCATGTGCCGTTGCGCTTCCATTGGAACGTTGCATCCGCACGCATTAACAGAGCCATTGCGGCTCAGCGTAAAGGACGAACAACAGGTTTCGCAGGAACCGGTGGCGCAATCGCCGGTCACGGTGATGCCGTTACGCATACAACCACCCTCGCAGTTGCTTGCACAGGACGTTACGTCGCACTTCAATCTGGTCATGGTTTACACCTCGCATATCAGATTTAACGGGTTGATCCGTCTTCACTAGTATGCGAAAAATACCGGGAATTATTCAGCCGGTTGTTGTTTGCGTTTGGTGTATCGGGAATACCAAAACATACCCCCTAAGCTACAACTGAAGATTGCCACAACAATCACAACAGCTTGCCACCATTGACCTTCAGATAACTGCCAGCCAAAGCAAATAGTGGCAACCAAAGTAGGCAGACGACCAATCAGCGAAAGGGTAATAAAATCCAGCCAACGAATGCGCGTAAGCGAGAAGAAATAGGTGAAGGTATCTTTAGGAAGCGCCGGAATCAGATAGAGGATAAATACCGTGCGGCGCAGCTTGGTTTCGTTGTTGATGAACTTGATTTCATCAATTTTCTTGGGGTCGATAAACAACGCCACCAGCTTCATGCCGAAGTGCTTGACAAGAACAAAAACCAGCGAATACGCCAAAAAAATCGCTACGATAGAAAGCAGTGTACCGCCAACAGGTCCAAACAAGAATCCGGCAGCCGTTTCGGTGATACCGCCGGGAACAACGGCGATAACGATCTGCACCATTTCAATAACGATCATAATGACCCAGCTAAACGAGCCAAATTGATCCAGATAATCGGAAAAAGCCTGTATCTGTTCGCTGGTGCTGCCGCCGGAAAATTGGTTCATAAATTGCCATGCAATCACGACCAGCCAGACCATTAAGGCAAGGAGCGGTACCAGTACGGCCACGCCAATCAGCCTCCGGCGCGCAGCTAAAACCTGTTCTTCTGTTTTCAGTTGTTTCTGCTTCATAATTTTACAAATCCTTCTTTAATTGTTTATAAACCTCTTGTTTGTAGGGAATTAAATAGAAAAGTGATGGGGGATGGATTATTCGGGACTGTTTTGCTTCTAACGGTTTTCGTCGCAATGTGACTGTCGATGCACCGGTCGTATCCGTGCATACCATTGTGTGTATATCTCTGTAGATTTTCATGCACGGACAACGCTGACAACGATTTTCGCAAAAGGCCCGTCCGAGAAGCGATATACTTTGGTTGAATTCTGTATGATGTTGCCACTCAAATTTATTGGCAGCGCAAGCGGCTGTAATTAATATTATTATAAAAAGTTTGTCATAAAAGCAGAAAAATGCAAAAAAACGCTTGCAATTCACAGAGAAGGGTGCTATAATAAAAATACAAATTACTAAACAAAATTAATATTTTGAATAGTACAGAGGAGGAGAAACGGGCGAAATAAGGGTTTTGGGGTGTTTTGAGCTCTTTTGAGCTCTTTTCATTGGGACCCTTCTTTTGCAGGCTTCTCCGTATTCACTCGTTTCATCCTACGTCACGATTGCGAATATCGGTGTTAATCTGCCGTTGCCGCCGCTGCGATTTATTTCACACCATTTTGTGTGCAACTCTTTCAACGTTCAGTTCTTTGTATGAGAATTTTGGATTTTTGAGATGAATATATACTTATTTAATAATTTTCGCCAAAGTTGTCAAAAACACCTCGGTTCTGGAGACGATAGAAATTTTTCGCACAGAGACGACATCGTTTGAAAAATTTCCAGCAGATCGCGGTTTTGGCAATCTAAACGAAAATCAAGTGATTACAGCTTTTTAAGGTCGTTGCAAAAAGCAAACGCTATGTGACACCGGTGGGCAGTTCAATGCCCCGTGCAGTCACCCTCTGCCAATCTTAGAATATATCTGCGCGGATTCGGCGGTATGTCTAAAGGCTGCATACTATATAGAAATAGTATAATTATAAAAGGCAATGTGAAACTGTTTCACAAAGGAGTGAAAAACATGAAAAAGGAATATTCTATGGCATGTTCGCCGCTTTTGCGCGAGTTTTTTGGGTATCTGGAGGTCGTCAAAGGTCGTTCGGCTGGTACGGTGAACGAATATTTTGTAGATTTGCGCGCCTTTTTTCGCTACATCAAACGAGAAAAAGGCTATGTTCCCTCTTCCCTGCCGGACGCCGAGATTGCGATTGATGACGTAGATATGGACCTTATTCGACGGATTACACTTTTAGATGTGTACGAGTATTTCGCGCACACTAAAAACGATCGTGGAAATACCAGTACTACGCGTGCGCGGAAAACCACGTCGTTACGTGTGTTTTTCAAGTACTTGACTGATATCAGCCATCGCCTGGAGGTCAATCCGATTCAGGGCTTGGATACCCCAAAGACGAAAAAAGCGTTACCCAAATATCTCACGTTAGAGCAGAGCATGGAACTATTAAACTCTGTCAGCGGCGATTTTGCCCTTCGTGACTATTGCATGCTTACGCTGTTTTTAAACTGCGGTTTACGTCGTGCAGAGCTTGCCGGCATTAACTTGTCGGACATTTCGTCTGACCGCACGCTTCGCGTTGTGGGCAAAGGCAACAAGGAACGCATTCTGTATTTAAACGACGCTTGCTGGAACGCCATTAACGCATATCTGGAGGTACGCCCACGTGACGGCGTGCGCGATCGCGACGCCTTGTTTTTAAGCGCACGGAGGCAGCGTATTACACTACAAGGTGTGCATTATGTGGTCAAACGCTATCTCAGCCGCGTGCCGGGCGCGGAAAATCTCTCCACACATAAGCTTCGGCACACTGCCGCTACGCTGATGTATCAGCAAGGCGGCACCGATATTCGTGTTCTCAAGGATATTTTAGGACACGAAAACCTGGGGACTACCGAAATTTATACGCATCTATCCACAAAGCAGATTCGTGAGGCGGCGGAAAACAATCCGCTTAGCTCCGTAAAACCTCCAAAGCCGAAACACGCCGAGGAAAAATCAAAACAAGATGAGGATGAGACTTAAGAATCGGCCCATTCAGAGAAATCGTATTCAAACTGGTTGACGCTATACATGGTCGAGCCCATATACCGCAACGCCAACCCGGTGCCAATGGCCACACAATCTGCCGGGTCCTTAGCAACGCGGCATTCGGTGCCGATATAGCCGGTCAGCCGCTTATCGAGATTGTGCAGCAGCGCGCCGCCGCCGGTCAGCATAATGCCGTCTGTGTAGATATCGCCGACCAGATCGGGCGGACAGTTTTCCAGCACGCCATGAATAGCAGCATCCAGCACAGACAGACTTTCCTGAATGGCGTCTGAAACCGCTTCTGCAGATACCGCGCGCACCACCGGAAGACCGGTAATGCTATCGCGACCTGGTACGTCCATCATCAGATCCTTAGGAGCATCGGCTGCATAGCCGATGCTCTTTTTCACTTTTTCGGCTGTTTGCTTGCCGATCACCAAGCCGTATTCGGTGCGCATCATACGGACGATATGATCGTCTAAGTCTGCGCTGCCGTTGCGTAGTGACATTTGCGCGGCAATACCGCCGACGGATAGCACGGCGGCATCGGTTGTGCCGGCGCCAAAATCCACCACCATAGCAGCATGCGGCTGACTGATATCCAAGCCGCTACCGATCGCGGCGGCTACGTGTTCTTCGATCAGCGTTGCCTGGCGGATGCCGGCGGCGGTGATCGCCTGGATAACCGAACGCGTTTCCACCTCGGTTACGGAGGTCGGCACGCTGATAGTGGCGCGTGGTTTGAAGATCTTATAGGAACACACCTTGCGCACAAAATGCTTGATCATCCGTTCGGCATAATCGTAATCGGAGATGGTACCATGCTCCAGTGGAGAAACCACTTTAATGCTTGGCGGTTCCTTGCCAAGCATATCATAGGCTTCCCGGCCGCCGCAAATCATTTGATCGGTTGCTCGATCTACAGCGATAACAGCAGGCTCTCGCAGAACGATGCCTTCGCCCTCCATATAAATAGCCACTTTGGAAGTGCCTAAATCAATTCCCAGCTTTGCTCCCGGCATGGTTTTCGGTTCCTTTCTTATATCTCGTACATACGGCGGCTACATACACGGCGCGTACGCCGTAAATTTTGAGAACAGTTGCGCATTCGTCTACAGTAGCGCCTGTAGTAATTACATCATCGATCAATAAAACGGTCTTATCCGGTGCGTCGAACATTTCGTTCACATCGAAAGCGCCTCGCAGATTTGCACGTCGGTTTTGGCGTAACAGCCCCTTTTGCGATTGCGTACGCTCGATTTTGAGCAGCATATCCTCAAAAGGAATGCTTAATTCTTCGGCGACCGTTTCTGCTAACCACGCACTTTGCGAGTAACCGCGTTTCAGCTTGTCCTTTGGATGCATCGGCACCGGCATCACGCAATCGAAGGCTACGTCCGGGAACGAGACCCGGACACAGCTGGCAATTTCTCTGCCGAGCGTCGCAGCGTTTTTGCGATTATTGCTTCTTTTCAGCCGCCGAACTGCTTCGCCGGTAACGCCTTCCGTTTCATATACCAACGGAGCGGTGATACCGTCCCACTTGCGTTTGCCGTCCTTTTTGCATTGGCAGTGCGGCTTGGAGCGACCGCAGTCGTAGCAAATGGGTTGCTCTTGTCGATGCAGCTCGTTTTTACAACGAGGACAAATTTCGGTATTATGAGCGATTACGTCACCGCAAAACGCGCAACGGTCCGGCAAAAATGCGGCTATAAGTCTATCGGCCAGTTGTTTGCCGTTCATGCTTGCTCAGATCCTTCCGTTAAAAACGATTGCAGCGCCGTATACCGCTTTGTTTTACGTACGTTTTCCAGCATTTGCGAGATCGCTTCTTCGGTGCCGACGATAATCAACAGCGTTTTAGCACGCGTGACGGCGGTGTATAGCAGATTGCGATAAGCAAGCTTGGGCTGTGGGCGGTAAAGCGGTAGAATAACGATATCGAACTCGCTGCCTTGACTTTTGTGTATGGTGATAGCGTAGGCCAGCTCCAAATCTTCCGCTTCCTGATAGGTATACGAAACCAGACGGCCATCGAAATCGACCGTGAGCACACGTTCGTGTGGCAGAATCTCCACAAGAAGTCCGATCTCGCCGTTGAAGATACCGCTCCCGATGCTGCCGTCCTCACGTGACCAGCTGAGATCGTAGTTGTTACGCATCTGCATAACCTTATCACCGACGCGCAGCGTCTTATAGCCGCCCTGCAGCTGAACGCAGCGCACGTCCGGCCGCGGTGGATTGAGCTGCATCTGCAGTTTCTTGTTGATTTCGATGGTGCCGATTTCACCTTTGCGGCCAGGGCACAAGATCTGAATATCGCTGTGCACGGATTTGCCGTAGCTATCCGGTAAACGGCGGCAGCAGAGATCAATGACCGTCTCGGTTACAGCAGTATAGTTCCCCTTGCGCAACAGGAAGCAATCGCCGTTGCGGTTGCTCCATTTCGGAAATTCACCGGCAACAATACGGTGCGCGTTGGTGACGATCTCGCTCTCCATGGCTTGGCGGAATACTTGTTTAAGTTGAACCACCGGCACTTTTCCGCTTTCGATCAGATCGCCGAGAATATTGCCCGGCCCCACAGCCGGCAACTGATCGGTATCACCGACCATAATCAAACGGCAATTTGGTTTTAAGGCGCTCAGTAGATGATCGAACAACAGCACGTCCACCATGGAAAGCTCATCAACGATCACGGTGGTAGCATCCAATGGATTTTGCGCGTTATAGAAGAATTCCTGCGTATCTCCTGCCCATTGCACCTTGAGAAGCCGATGAATGGTTTTGGCTTCACAACCGGTCATTTCGGATAACCGCTGTGCGGCGCGTCCGGTCGGCGCGGCGAGTGCGACCTCTTCGCCGTCTGCTTCCAACAGCATGAGCACTGCTCGTAGCGTGGTGGTCTTTCCGGTACCCGGGCCGCCGGTCAGGATGAGTAATCCACGATTTAATGCGGTTTCGATAGCCCGGCGTTGCTCGGGCGCATATTCAATGCCGTTTAGATTCTCAATCGAACGAATGCGGTCTTCACAGGAATCGCTTTGAAACACCGACATATCGGCGCGAAAGGCGATTTCGTTTGCTATATGTCTCTCTGCCTCGTATAATTCCGGTAGAAACAGAAAATC
>JAFUPS010000195.1 GCA_017481085.1 Clostridia bacterium
AGGAGCGCGCTCACCTGTCCTCCTGCGGCACGCTGGACGTGTACGACATCGTTAAGGCGCTGGTGGACAACGGCTATGACGGCTACGTCCGTCCGGACCACGGTCGCATGATCTGGGGCGAGACCGGTAAACCGGGCTACGGTCTGTTCGACCGTGCGCTGGGTGCCACCTATATCAACGGTCTGTTTGAGGCGTGCGAAAAAGCCGCCGCCAACAAATAAGGAGGAACGGATATGAACAACAACGTTTTGAGTACCGATCTGTCCGGCAAGGTTGCCGTCGTCACCGGTGCGGGCGGTGTGCTGTGCAGTCATTTTGCCAAGGTGCTGGCCCGTGCCGGTGCCAAAGTCGCATTGCTGGACCTCAACGAGGAAGCAGCAGCGGCGTATGCGGCAGAGATCGTTGCCGAAGGCGGTATCGCCAAGGCATACGGCTGCAACGTGCTGGATAAGGATATCTGCTATGCGGTGGCCGACAAGGTAAAAGAAGATCTCGGCGCTTGCGATATTCTCGTCAACGGTGCCGGCGGCAACAACCCGAAGGCGACTACCGACAAGGAGTATTTTGAGCTTGGTGACATTGATGCCGATACCAAGAGCTTCTTTGATCTGGATGCTTCCGGCGTAGGTTTCGTGTTCAACCTCAACTTCCTGGGCACGCTCATACCAACGCAGGCGTTTGCCCGTCAGATGGTGGGGCGCGAGGGCTGCAACATCCTCAACATTTCCTCCATGAACGCCTATACGCCGCTGACCAAGATTCCGGCGTACTCCGGCGCAAAGGCGGCCATCTCCAATTTCACGCAGTGGCTGGCGGTACACTTCTCCAAAGTAGGCATCCGCGTCAACGCCATTGCGCCCGGCTTCTTCTCCACCAAACAGAACGCTAAACTGTTGTTTAACGACGACGGCACCCCGACGGCGCGTACCGGCAAAATTCTGGCCGCCACCCCGATGGGACGTTTTGGTGAAAGCGAAGAGCTGGAGGGCGGTTTGCTATTCCTGCTCGATAATAATGCCGCCAGCTTCATCACCGGCGTGGTACTGCCGATCGACGGCGGTTTCTCGGCTTATTCCGGCGTATAATTCTGAAAGGAGTTTTTGGATATGTCTTCGATCAATCAACGCATTTCTGCGATCGGCGTAGTGCCGGTCATCAAACTGAACAATCCGGAGCGTGACGCCGCTCCGCTCGCTAAGGCGCTGTGCGCCGGTGGCGTGCCGGTGGCAGAGGTCACCTTCCGTGCCGCCGGTGCGGATACGGCTATCCGTCTGATGAAGGAGGCTTGCCCGGAGATGATGGTCGGCGCCGGCACGGTGCTCACCACCGAGCACGTTGACAAGGCGTTGGCCGCCGGTGCGGAGTTCATCGTCACCCCCGGCCTCGACCCGGATCTGGTGGTCTATTGCCAGCAGAAGGGCCTGCCCATCTACCCCGGCTGCACCACCCCGACCGATTATCACACCGCGTATAAGCTTGGGCTGGAAGTGTTGAAGTTCTTCCCGGCTGAGCAATCGGGCGGTCTTTCCAAGATCAAAGCGATGAGCGCACCGTTCCCGATGTTCAAGGTGATGCCGACCGGCGGTATCTCGCTCAAAAACCTCAAGGAGTACATCTCCTGTCCGGTCATTTGCGCGTGCGGCGGCTCGTACATGGTGACAGCGGATCTGATCGACAATCAGAAATGGGACGAAATTACCGACCTGTGCAAGCAGTCGGTGGAAATTGTGAAGGAGGCACGTAACAATGGCTAAGGTAATTACTTTTGGTGAGATCATGCTGCGTCTGGCCCCGAACGGCTACTATCGGTTCTTCCAGAACGATCAGATGCAGGCAACCTTTGGCGGCGGCGAGGCAAACGTCGCGGTGTCGCTGGCAAACTACGGGCTGGACAGCGCCTACGTGACCAAGCTGCCGAAGCATGCGATCGGTCAGGCGGCGGTGGATTCGCTCCGTGCGTTTGGTGTGGACACCTCCAACATCGTCCGTGGCGGCGATCGCGTGGGCATCTACTTCCTCGAGAAGGGCGCTTCGCAGCGTGGCTCGGTGTGCATCTACGACCGGGCGCACTCCTCCATTCAGGAAGCACAGCCGGAAGACTTTGATTGGGACAGCATCTTTGAGGGTGCGGATTGGTTCCACTTTACCGGCATCACCCCGGCGCTGGGTGCTAACGTGGTGGAGATCTGCCATCAGGCCTGCAAAGCGGCCAAGGCGAAGGGCGTGAAGATCTCGTGCGATCTGAACTACCGCGGCAAGCTGTGGACGCGTGCGGAAGCCCGTGAGGCGATGACCGATCTGTGCCAGTACGTGGACGTGTGCATCTCCAACGAGGAGGATGCCAAGGACGTGTTCGGCATCGAAGCCGAGGACACCGATATCTACGGCGGCAAGCTCAATCACGCCGGCTATAAGTCGGTTGCCAAGCAGTTGGCTGACAAGTTCGGCTTTGAGAAGGTGGCTATCACCCTGCGCACCTCCATTTCGGCCAGCGACAACGACTGGGCCGGTATGCTGTACGACGGCGAGAACTACTGTTTCTCCAAGACCTACCACCTGCACATTGTTGACCGCGTGGGCGGCGGCGATTCGTTCGGCGGCGGTTTGATCTATTCCCTGTTGTCCGGCAAATCCACGCAGGAAGCGATCGAGTTCGCAGTGGCGGCCTCGGCGCTCAAGCACTCCATCGAGGGCGACTACAACCGCGTTTCGGTTTCGAAAGTGGAAAAACTCGCCGGTGGCGACGGCTCCGGCCGCGTACAGCGCTGATAACAAACAAGAAAACAAATCAACCCCGGCAAAGGGCGCTGCGCCATAGGGATTAACCGGTTTTGCGAAAATCCTTTTCCCTGCAATCCAGCCGTAATCCTTGAAATACGTCAGTATTCCTACGTCTTACGGCTTTATTGCAAGAAAAAGTCTTAAATCGCAAAACTGCAAAGCATTCAAAAATGTGAGATTTTTGATTCGGAAACAAAGAAAAAAAGGTGGTAATGCTGACGCATTGCCACCTTTTTTGATGCAGTTATACGACA
>JAFUPS010000196.1 GCA_017481085.1 Clostridia bacterium
ATCACGCCCCACGTACTGCTCCATGTACCCCACCTTAGCGCCGTGGGACAGCGCGAAGGTGCCCTCATCCGGACGCAGCTCGCCGGTGAGGATCTTGAACAAGGTGGTCTTGCCGCAACCGTTGGCGCCGACGAGTCCGATTTTATCGTGTTCGCCGACGTCCAGCGTCACATCGGCGAACAGCTTGCGCTCGCCAAAATATTTACCGAGTTTCCCTGCGGATAACAAGGTCATACGCCGTTCGCCTCCTGACAAAAAAATCGGCGGAGGCATTTCTTCCTCCGCCCTACGGATTGTTTAAAAAGTGAGTGGACCGATAAGCCGCGTTCTGTCGTTGGACAATCATCTATCTCGACCGGCTGTTGCCAACCGGCTCAAGCTGCTTTTTGAAACCCATCGGGCCAATGGATCGTTTCGGTCAGCATTGCATCGGATAGGGTTTGCAGGGCCACGCTGTCTCCAACGTGCCGGTGAGCTCTTACCTCGCCTTTCCACCCTTACCTATAACATATAGGCGGTATATCTCTGTTGCACTTTCCCGGCGGTCACCCGCGGCGGCCGTTAGCCGTTATCCTGCCCTGTGATGCGCGGACTTTCCTCACATGAAACCATGCGCGATTGTCTGTTCCACTCACGGACCTTATTGTATAAGAATTTGCGGAAATTGTCAAGCCAAACCGAGAAATCCCGCCGCTGAGCCGCGCTCGCCGTGGGTAACGCGGTGGGACCACAGTACTTCCGGATGGCACACGGTGCACAGGTCGGTAACGGTGATATTTTCCGGCAATACACCGGCCTCTACCAATATGCGGCGGTTGACCTCCCACAAATTGATGTGGTATTTTCCGTTTCCGTCATCGGTGTAGCAATCACTGTCGAACAGCGGCAACTTTTTGAATTCCGCCACCACCGGATAATCGACCTCGAAGCAGCACGGACCGATGGACGGCGCAATACCGACCAAAATATCCGACGGCGTGCAACCGAATTCGGCTGCCATTTTCTCGATCATCCGTGCACCGATACCGGCGACCGTGCCGCGCCAGCCGGCGTGCGCCATGCCGACCACCCGCTTGACCGGATCGACAAAAAACAGCGGCACACAATCGGCATAATGGGTGCACAGCACCACTCCCGGCTCGTTGGTCACCAGACCGTCAACATCCGTATAGCCTATCTCGCGGGTGATGCCGCGCCCACGATCGGCCGCGGTGACGATGCGAAGATTAACGGTATGCGTTTGCGCAGACAGCACGATATCCTCCAGCCGCACGCCGAGCGCGGCGGCCATGCGGCGGTAATTTTCGGTGACGTTTTCCTCAGCATCGCCGCGGCTGTAGCCGAGATTCATGCTGGCATAGATTCCCTCACTCACGCCGCCGACACGCGTGGAAAATCCATGACGGATAAACGGCAACGCGTCCATAGACGGGAAAGCATAATACAGCACGCCCTCGTGCTCGTGTGCATTCATCGTAGCGGAAACAGGATAGTCCATGCCGATACGCTCCTTTACTTCCAGTATATCTTTAGTATATCGGGTCAAGACGGAAAATACAAGATAAAAAAAGAAAGCCATGCGCGCATGACTTTCTTTTTTGCAGCTTAATACATGCCGCCCATATCGGGGGCCGGAGCGGCCGGAGCCGGCTCCTTGATATCGGTCACCAACGATTCGGTGGTGAGCACCATCGCCGCTACCGACGCCGCATTCTGCAGTGCAGAGCGCGTCACCTTGGTCGGGTCGACGATACCGGCCTCAAACATATCGGTATAGCCTTCCGTAGCGAAGTTGAAGCCGTAGTTTTTCTTTTCGGAATTGCGGATCTTGTCGAGGATCACGCTGCCCTCCAGACCGGCGTTCAGTGCGATCTGGCGAACCGGCGCTTCCAGCGCCTTTTCCACGATCTTCATGCCGGTCTTGATGTCACCCTCGGCATCCGTAATCAGCGCCGGCAACGCATCTGCCGCATTGACGAGCGCCACACCACCACCGGCGACGATGCCTTCCTCCACGGCCGCCTTGGTCGCAGAGAGCGCATCCTCGATGCGGAGCTTCTTTTCCTTCATTTCGATCTCGGTAGCCGCACCGACCTTGATAACCGCCACACCGCCGGCGAGCTTCGCCAAACGCTCCTGCAGTTTCTCACGGTCAAACTCAGAGGTGGTGGTCTCGATCTGCGAACGGATCTGCGCCACACGGGCGGCAATCGCAGCCGGATCGCCGGCACCATCGACGATGACGGTGGTTTCCTTCTGCACCTTGACCTGGCTGGCAACGCCCAGCATA
>JAFUPS010000197.1 GCA_017481085.1 Clostridia bacterium
TGGTGACCTCCTCGAAGGATGCCGACGGCAACACGACCGGCACCGAGATCTACAACACCGCCACCTACACGCTGCATTTCGGTAACGCCAACGAAGACGGCGATTACTACGTGCAACTGGAAGGCACCGACGTGGTGTACCTGGTGGCGGCCTCGGATGCCTCCTTTGCCGATGTCACGCTGGACGATGTGATTTGGGAAACGCTGATGGAAAGCAAAATTGTGGACGTCAAGCGCGTTTCCGTTTCCGCGGCGCGCGGCGATTACGTGTTCGACCTCACGCACACCGATGACGAGGACAATAATCTGCTGGTGTCTATGAACGGCGACAGCGAATTTGACGCCGAAAACTTCCGCACCTACTACGGCCTGCTGGTCAGCCTGGACCGCTATATCGGCGTGGATAAAAACGAGGCCAACGCGTTCCTCAAAAACAAACCCGAGCCGGTGTTTGAGGTGTCGTTTGAGCACCTTGACGGGCACGTAGATGCCGCCACCGTATACACCTACGACGTCAACCGCAGCTTGGTCGTCAAGCCGGACGGACGTATGTATCTGGTAAAGACCGCCGGCGTGGAAACACTGCTGCGACAGTTGGATAACGTGTTGACCGGCAAAACCGTCACCGAAGTGGCTTAATAACAAAAACATCCCCCGGAAAATTCCGGGGGATGTTTTTCTATTCGATTATACGTTAAAGAGGAATTCGACGATATCGCCGTCCTGCATCACGTATTCCTTACCTTCGGTGCGTTGCAGACCTTTTGCTTTCACAGTCGCCATATTGAAATCGCACGCCTCCAGCACGTCGTACGGCACCACCGCCGCGCGGATAAAGCCGCGCTCGAAATCCGAGTGGATCTTACCGGCCGCCTGCGGTGCTTTGGTACCCTTTTTAATGGTCCAGGCACGGCATTCCTTCTTACCGTCGGTGAGGAACGAGATCAACCCCAGCAGGCTGTAGCTGGCGGTAATCAGGTTGTCCAGACCGGAGGCCGACACGCCCATTTCTGCCAAAAACTCACGTTTTTCTTCCGGCGTCATATCCGCAATGTCCTCTTCCGTCTTGGCACAGATCGGCACGACCTGTGCGCCCTCGGCATCCGCAATGCGCTTGACGATGGGGAAATATTGGTTGTTGTCAATGCCGTCCATGAGGTCATCCTCGCCCACGTTGCAGGCATAAATGACCGGCTTTTGCGAAAGCAGCCCCATTTCCTTCATGGCCGCCGCCTGCATATCGTCCTTCGGATCGAAATCGAAGGTGCGCGCCGGCTTGCCGGCATCCAGATGCTCGGCCAGCCCCTGCAACCACGCTGCTTCGGCAGCGGCATCCTTATTGCCGGTCTTGCCCAGCTTGGCCAAACGGCCCAGTCGGTTGCTCACGATATCCGCATCCGACAGGATCAGCTCCAGATCAATGGCCTCAATGTCGGCTGCCGGGTCAACGGCCTCCGCCTTAGTGACATCCGACACCACGTGCATGATGTTGTCGTCATCGAAGCAGCGCACCACGTGTACGATGGCATCGCACTCACGGATGTTGCCGAGGAACTTGTTGCCTAAACCTGCCCCCTGTGCGGCACCCTTGACAAGACCGGCGATATCGACAAATTCGATGATTGCCGGCGTTTTTTTGTCGGTATCCCACAGCTCAGCCAGCTTATCCAGACGCGGATCCGGCACCGCTACAATGCCAACGTTTGGCTCGATGGTGCAAAACGGATAGTTAGCCGCTTCTGCATTTTTGGTGCTGGTGATGGCGTTAAACAGCGTAGACTTGCCAACGTTCGGCAACCCCACAATTCCGAGTTTCATAAAACTACCCCTCTTTTTAGTTCCTTGCCTGCGTTATTTGCCGCAGCAGTTTTTATATTTTTTTCCGCTACCGCACGGGCACGGATCGTTACGGCCAACCTTTTCGCCCACCTTGCGACCGCCCTTAACGGTGCCGTCACCGGAGGTGGCGGTCGGCTGCATCACCTGCTCACGTTGCGGCTCGGTGCGCTCCCGTAGCTCCACCGTCATCATCATGCGGGCGGTATCCTCACGAATAGCATCGACCATCGCCTCAAACATATCGTAGCCCTCGATGCGGTACTGCACGACCGGATCCTTCTGACCGTAGGCGCGCAGATGAATACCGCGGCGCAGCTCATCCATGTTATCAATATGATCCATCCAATAGCGGTCAACGTTGCGGAGCAACACGCTGCGCTCCACCTCACGCATGACCGCGCCGTATTTCTCTTCCTTCTGCTCATACTGCAGATGGGCGCGCTTGGTGAGCTCTTCCACGATCTCGCTGCTTTCAGCATCCTCCAGTTGTTGCGGTGTGTAGCGGAAATCGTCCTCGCGGCACAACCAGCCACCGTAATACTGCCGCAAGCCGTCGAAATCCCATTCCTCGCGCATGACCGAAGCAGGCAGATACCGTTCGACCGTGTTGGCAATGGATTCGTCGATCATCTTCATGATCGACTCACGCACGTTGCCGTCCGCCAGCACCTGATCGCGCTGACCGTAGATCATCTCGCGCTGTGAGTTCATCACGTCATCATACTGCAACACGTCACGGCGGATGCCGAAGTTGCGTTCCTCAATGCGTTGCTGAGCGGTCTCGATGACGTTAGTGAGCATCTTATATTCCAGCGGTACATCCTCTTTCACGTTAAACGACCCGATCAACGCATTCATGCGCTCACCACCGAACAAACGCAACAGATCGTCGTCTGTCGAGAGGAAGAACCGGCTGGTGCCGGGGTCGCCCTGACGACCGCTTCGGCCGCGTAGCTGGTTATCAATGCGGCGGGATTCGTGGCGCTCGGTGCCCAGAATAAACAGACCACCGGCTTGGCGCACCTTTTCCGCTTCCGGCTCGATCTCGGCACGGTACTTGCTCTCCAGCTCGCGGAACAACGCGCGCGCCGCCAGCACTTCTTCGTTATCCGTTTCACCGTAACCGTCTGCCAGCTCGATCATTTCGGGAGCATAATCCCGGCGACGCATCTCGTCCTTGGCCAGATACTCGGCGTTGCCGCCCAACTTGATATCCGTGCCGCGGCCGGCCATGTTGGTGGCGATGGTCACCGCGCCGAGCTTACCCGCCTGCGCCACGATACGCGCCTCGCGCTCGTGTGCCTTGGCGTTCAAGACCTCGTGCGGGATACCGCGCGCCTTGAGCATATCGGAAATTTTCTCGGATTTTTCAATCGATACCGTACCCACCAGCACCGGCTGCTGACGGCTGTGGCATTCTTCGATCTGCTTGACCACCGCATCCAGCTTAGCCGCCTCGGTGCGGTAGACGACGTCCTCCATATCCTGCCGGATAACCGGCTTATTGGTGGGGATCTCCACCACGTCCAGCTTGTAGATCTGCTGGAACTCGGTCTCTTCGGTTTTGGCTGTACCGGTCATACCCGACAGCTTGCGGTACAAGCGGAAATAGTTTTGGAACGTAATGGTCGCCAGCGTGCGGCTTTCGCGCGCTACCTTGACGTGCTCCTTCGCCTCGATCGCCTGGTGCAGGCCCTCGTTATACCGACGCCCAAACATGATACGGCCGGTAAACTCGTCTACGATCAGCACCTGGTCGTCCTTGACGATATAGTCCACGTCACGGTGCATAACGCCGTGCGCCTTGATTGCCTGGTTGATGTGATGTAGCAGCGTGACGTTTTCCGGGTCCATGAGGTTTTCCACGTCAAACGCTTTTTCCGCCTTCTTCACACCGGCCTGCGTCAGCGTGGCGGTGCGTGCCTTTTCGTCAACGATATAATCACCGTTGACCTCCTTGTCCTGGTTTTCCTTGGCGTTCATTTCCTTGATACGGGTGCAGGAAAGCCGCCGCACAAAAGCATCCGCCTTCTGGTACAGATCGGTGGATTTATCGCCTTGACCGGAGATGATAAGCGGCGTGCGTGCCTCGTCGATCAAAATGGAGTCCACCTCATCGACGATGGCAAACGCGTGACCGCGTTGCACCTTGTGATTCTGATACACCACCATGTTATCGCGCAGATAATCGAACCCAAACTCGTTGTTGGTGCCGTAGGTAATATCGGCGGCGTATGCCTCGCGGCGCTCGTCCTTGGTCATGTCGTGCACGATCAAGCCGACCGTCAGACCGAGGAAATTGAATACCTTGCCCATCCATTCACTGTCGCGCTTAGCGAGGTACTCATTGACCGTCACTACGTGTACGCCGTTGCCGGTGAGCGCATTGAGATACGCCGGCAAAATGACCGTCTGCGTTTTGCCCTCGCCGGTCTTCATTTCCGCAATGCGCCCTTGGTGCAAAATGATGCCGCCCAGAATCTGCACCGGAAAGTGCGGCGTGCCCAACACGCGGTCGGTCGCTTCGCGGCAGATGGCATAGGCGTCCGGCAGCAGGGCATCCAGCTTTTCGCCGTTTGCCAGCCGGTCCTTCAATCGGGCGGTCTGCTGCTTCAGCTCTTCGTCCGACATATTTTTATAGTAGCTCTCCAGCGCCAGCGTCATATCGCACAGCGGCTGAATGCGTTTGATTTCACGGGTGCTGTAATCGCCAAACAGGCGTTTCAAAAATCCCATTGGTGCCAAACATCCTTTCTAGCCCATAATCATTTCTTATGATACCATAACTTCTTTCATTTTACCACCCCTTTTTATAAACAGGATGTAAATTTTGTTGCGAAATTCCGCAAAGTAGGGTATAATAGGGCGGAAAGAGCAGGTGAGTGTATGAAAATCGGAAACGTTCATATCCCCGGCGTGGCCGGTCTGGCCCCTATGGCCGGCGTGACCGACCGCGCGTTTCGCGAGATCTGCGCCGATAACGGTGCCGCGTGGACAGTGACCGAGATGGTCAGCGCCAAAGGTCTCACCTACGGCGACCGCAAATCGGACGAGCTGTTGGAATTGGACGATGCTGCCCGTCCCACCGCCATCCAACTGTTTGGCGATGACCCGTCTATTTTGGCCGAGGGCGCCGCGCTTGCCATGAAGCACCGCCCCGATTGGCTGGATATCAACATGGGATGCCCGGCCCCCAAAATTGCCGGCAACCATTGCGGCAGTGCGCTCATGCGTGAGCCGGAGCTGTGCCGCCGGCTGGTGCAAGCGGTTGTAAACGAGGTGGACGTGCCGGTGACGGTCAAGATCCGCAAAGGCTACAGCCCCAGCGAGATCAACGCCGTCGAGGTCGCACAGGCCTGCGAGGCCGGCGGTGCGGCGGCCATTGCCGTACACGGTCGCACACGCGACCAGATGTATGCGCCGCCGGTGGATTGGAGCATTATCAAAGCCGTCAAACAAGCGGTGAGCGTGCCGGTCATCGGCAACGGCGACGTCGTAGATGCTCCCAGCGCCGCCGCCATGCTTGCCGAAACCGGCTGTGACGGTATTCTCATCGGCCGGGGGGCTCTCGGCAATCCGTGGATCTTTGCGGATATTCACGCGTGGATCAACGAGGAACGCCGGGTGTATACGCCGCCGCTTTCGCAACGATTGCTCACGCTGCTGCGGCAAACGCAGCTCGCCATCTCTCACAAGGGCGAAAAGGTTGCCATGCTGGAGACACGCAAGCACGCCGGCTGGTATATGCACGGCTTGACAGGGGCCGCCGCTTATCGCCGCCGCGCCTGCGCCATGACCACCTTCGACGATCTCATCGCCCTATGCAAATTGGTAGAGCAGGAGCAAAACGGGTGACGAATATGACACTTCCAA
>JAFUPS010000198.1 GCA_017481085.1 Clostridia bacterium
CCGGCTACGCCCATCGGTAAGGCGTACATTCCGGCGTTTGAAAGCGATGCGCTGATGTGGCAGGCCTTGCGCGAGGACGTGAACAGCTTACCGCGTGCGGAGCTCAAGAACAAGCTGGATGCCTGCACCTTCGATCGGATGCAATCGGTATCCAGCGAGGATCCGCTCAAGCTGTTCGTGCAGAATCTCCGCAAGCACGCCAAGGCGGCGCTGACCAGTATGCAGGAACTGCTGGTCAACGACAACGACGAGCTTTTCATCGGACAACAGTTATCCGAACCACTCATCCGCACGCTGGTAGAAGCGGTGCGTGGCTTCACACGGAAATTCCGCGAGAAAAAGGCGGCGATGAACGGGCTGGACTTTAACGATCTGGAACATCTGACCGTTTCGCTGTTATACGATGAGCCGGGCGTGCTCTCGGCGGCGGCCAAAGAGCTTTCGGCCAACTACGACGAGATCTTTGTGGACGAATATCAGGACACCAACGAGGTACAGGATGCCATTTTCCGCGCCCTTTCTCAAAACGGCGAAAATCTGTTTTACGTCGGTGACGTCAAGCAGAGCATCTATGGTTTCCGGCAGGCTTGTCCGCGGTTGTTTATGCAACAGCGCAAGTGTGGGCACGCATACGATGGCGTGCATTTTCCGGCCACGGTCACACTCGGCAACAATTTCCGTAGCCGAATGGAAGTGACCGAGGCGGTCAACTATACCTTCTCGCTACTGATGCGCGAGGATTTCGGCGGCATTGAATACAACCGGGACGAAGAGCTGGTATGCAGTGCGAAGTATCCCGAAGCAGAGCCGGGAATGTTTGATACCGAAATCACCCTTATCAATATCGAGGGCAAGCGCTCTGAAGTGGCGGATATTGCGGAGGCGCGCACCATTGCCGCCGATATTGAGCGCATGATGCGTACCATGCCCGTCACCGAGGACGGCGAGCAACGCCCGGCACGGTACGGTGATTTTTGCATTTTGCTCCGAAGCAAGAAATCCCACGCGGAAAACTACGTGCGCGAGCTGCAGAAACGCGGCATTCCGGCGTATGCCTCCGGCAGCGGCGGCTTTTTGACAGCTCCGGAGGTTGGAGTACTGCTATCGTTGTTGCGTTATCTGGACAATCCTACGCTGGACATTCCGCTGGCGGCGGTGATGATGTCCCCCCTCTACCGCTTCACGGTAGATGAGATGTCGCAGATCCGGTTGATCGACCGGTATATTCCGCTGGTGGCGGCGGTGCAAAAAACCGCCAAGCTGGAAACGCCGTTGGGCGTGCGCTGTCGGTCGTTTTTGGAACAGACCGGGCGATGGCGTACCGTATCGCCGGTGCTGACGGTCGACCGCCTGCTGGAGCGCATTTTTGATGAAAGCGGCATTACCGATATCTACGGCGTGCAGAAAAAAGGACCACAGCGCGTGGCCAATCTGCAGCAACTGTATGCGATGGCACGGTCGTTTGAGGAAAATGGCTACCGTGGTCTTTCGGCGTTCGTGCGGATGTGCAATCGCATGGAGGAAAACGAGCAGGAGATCGACCCGGCCAAGGTGTCGGGCGGGGTGTTAGACGGTGTGCCGGTGCTCAGCGTACACCATTCCAAGGGCTTGGAATACCCGGTGGTGTTCATGGCCGGGTGTGCCGTCACCTTCAGCACCGAAGATACCAAGGGCGACTTGTTGCTCCACCGCGAAGCAGGGCTCGGTATCCGCGTACACGATCACGATACCTTGCTGCTGTATGAATCGCCGGCACGGTTAGCCGCCCGCATGCGCATCAAGGACGAAAATACCGAAGAGCTGCTCCGCGTGCTGTACGTCGCTGTGACGCGTGCGCGCGAGAAGTTGTGTATCGTTTCGGCAGACGTCGATATGGCCGAACGGATAGCCAACGGCGTGGTAACCACTCCGGCAGGAGAAAAGTTGCCGGTGTGGAAGCTGGCCAGCGCACGCTCGTTCCAGGATTGGTTGCTGTCGGTAGCGGCGTTGCATCCCTCTGGCTACAGGCTGCGCGAGCTTGCCGGGTTGGACGGCGATGTTGTTCGGGATACGACCGCACCGCTTTCGGTGCGGTGGGTGGATTTTACGCTGGAGGATGCCCAAAGCGAAGTGCTTCCGGCGTTACCCCCGTTTGACAACGCAGATGCACAGCAGGTAGCGGCATGGCAGGAGCGCATGGCGTGGAAGTACCCCTACTACGAGCTGAAGGATATCCCCAACAAGCTCGCCGCCTCGGCCATTGCGCACAGCGAGCAGCCGGATAAGTACAGTGCCAGCTCCAAACCTGCCTTTATGCAGGAGGGCGGTCTATCCGCCGCCGGACGCGGCACGGCGATGCACCAGTTTATGCAATTTGCCGACTACGCCTCCGCCGCGGTTTCGGTCACGGAGGAACGCGACCGACTGGTATCGCAAGGCTGGCTGACACAACTGCAGGCAGATAACCTCGATATCGGACGGCTACACCGGTTTTTCCAAAGCGAGCTGTACAGCCGTATGAGCAACGCTGAACAGCTATGGCGCGAGCCGCCGTTTGTCACGCTGTTTCCGGCCGGAGAGCTGTTCCCCGAGCGCGGATTGACCGGTGAAGCCGCCGCGGAATGCGTGGCGATTCGCGGTGTGGCAGACTGCGTATTTGTGGAAGATGGCGGCATCGTCATTGTCGACTACAAGACCGACCATGTCAAAACAGCCGTAGAGCTGCACAAGCGCTACTCCACACAGCTACACATCTATGCCCGGGCAATGCAGGAAGCGCTGGCACTGCCGGTCAAGCAATGCGTGCTGTGGTCCTTTGCCCTTGGGTGTGAGGTAGAAATTCCGCTGACGTAATACAAGATGGGTTTGCAGATGCAAGCCCATCTTTTTTGTATTTTCTTTTCTCCCCTCTTGACAGCAGTCATTAAACGGTTTATACTACATTTGAACAATTATTCAAATGTTAGAAAGTGAGGGACATTATGGAAGATAAACGGAGCATTCCTACAGCCGGTAATGCGTGTGCCGAGTGGCACGTTCACGATGATCGGCTGGCACAAGCGGATGCACACATGCCGGATGAAGATACGCTATACGATCTGGCGGAGCTGTACAAGATGTTCGGGGATTCCACCCGCATTAAGATCTTATACGCGCTGGTGGACACCGAGCTTTGCGTGTGCGATATCGCGCAGGTGCTGACCATGAGCGTATCGGCTATCTCCCACCAACTGCGCGTGCTCAAGCAAGCACGCTTAGTCAAGTACCGCCGCGAGGGGAAAACCGTGTTTTATTCGCTGGCGGACGATCACGTACACGAGATATTAGCGCTCGGTTTAGAGCATATCAATGAATAACTTTCGCTAAAGGAGCTGTTGACAATGAAAAAAACGTTTCGCATAGAAGATCTGGAGTGCGCCCATTGCGCCGCCAAAATGGAGGATGCCATCAAAAAGCTGGATGGCGTGCACAGCGCCTCGGTTAATTTCCTGTTGCAAAAACTGACGATTGATGCCGAGGATGAGCACTTTGACGAGATCGTGCAGCAGGCGGTGGCGATCTGCCGCAAGATCGAGCCGGATTGCCACGTCTGCGTGTAAGGAGTTTATATGACACGTAAACAGAAAAAGACCCTGCGGCGTATTTTGGTTGCCGGCGGATCACTGGTTGCCGTAGCGGTGCTCACACAGCTGCTGCCTATGCCGTGGTGGGGTGCATTGCTGCTATACCTGCTCCCCTACGCGCTGGTCGGTTGGGACGTACTGCGCGATGCGGTGCGCGGACTGCTGAACGGACAAATGCTGGACGAGAATTTTCTCATGAGCATCGCCACGATTGGCGCGTTTGCGCTGGGTGAAAACGCCGAAGCGGTGTTTGTGATGCTGTTTTACCAGGTGGGCGAGCTGTTTCAGAGCATCGCCGTCGGCAAAAGCCGGCGATCGATCGCGGCCCTGATGGATATCCGACCGGACAGTGCAACCGTCAACCGCGGCGGCGATTGGTTGACGGTATCCCCCGAAGAAGTAGCGATCGGTGAGATCATACGTATTGAAGCCGGTGAACGCGTACCGTTGGACGGGCGTGTGGTAAGCGGCGAATCGCTGGTCGATACCGCCGCACTGACCGGCGAGCCGGTCCCGCGTCGGGTCGCAGCCGGCGACAGCATCATCAGCGGCTGTATCAACCAAACCGGCGTGCTGACGGTGGAGGTAACGCAGGAATACGGCGAATCGACCGTTTCTAAAATTTTGGCGCTGGTGGAAAATGCCACCGAGCGCAAAGCCAAAAGCGAGAATATCATCACGCGGTTTGCGCGGGTATATACCCCCATTGTGGTAATTGCCGCCGTTTTGCTGGCGTTTCTGCCGCCGCTGTTTACCGGCAGTTACGGCGCGGCCTTCCCCGAATGGCTGGGGCGCGCCCTCAACTTCCTGGTGGTCTCTTGTCCCTGCGCGCTGGTCATTTCGGTACCGCTTACCTTCTTTGGTGGCATCGGCGGCGCCTCGAAAGAGGGCGTCCTGATGAAAGGGGGTAATTTTTTGGAAGCCCTCGCCAAGACAGAAACCGTTGTTATGGACAAAACCGGCACGTTGACAAAGGGCAACTTTGAAGTTGTTTCTGTAAAGCCAGAAACACTTACAGAAATCGAGCTGATCGGTTTGGCGGCAGCGGCAGAGCAGCACTCTCACCATCCGGTTGCAACCGCCTTGAGAAATGCTAAGAAAGACCGGAAATTCCGCAAAGTAACGGAAGTTTTTGAATTTTCCGGACGTGGCGTTTGCGCCACGGTCGATGGGCAGCAGGTGCTTGTAGGCAACGATAAGCTGCTAAATGAAAAGGGTATTCCCTTTACAGAAGCGGAAGATATCGGCACGGTTCTATACGTTGCGATCGGCGGGAAATACGCCGGTTGTATCG
The DNA here is from genome assembly GCA_017481085.1 of Clostridia bacterium. Classification (GTDB taxonomy): domain Bacteria; phylum Bacillota; class Clostridia; order Oscillospirales; family Acutalibacteraceae; genus RGIG426. The sequence goes on from JAFUPS010000198.1 coordinate 4,897, forward strand.
TCATTGCCGACGAGATCAAGCCGGATGCGGCGGCCGCTATCGGCGAATTGAAGGCACTCGGAGTGAAACGGACGGTACTGTTGACCGGCGACCGTGCTCAAACAGCCAAACGAGTGGCGCAAACGGTAGGCGTGGACGAGGTTCATGCGGAATTACTACCCGCCGACAAGGTAGACCGCGTAGAAACGCTGCTTGGCAGCACGAACGGCACGCTGGTGTTTGTGGGCGACGGCATCAACGATGCCCCTGTCCTCTCACGCGCCGACGTGGGTGTGGCAATGGGAGCACTCGGCTCGGATGCGGCCATCGAAGCGGCGGATATCGTGCTGATGGACGACAAACCGGGCAAACTGCCGCTGGCCATCCGGCTAGCGCGCCGCACCATGCGCATCGTGCGACAGAATATCGTGTTTTCGCTGGCGGTCAAGATCGGCGTGATGCTCGTCAGCACGCTCGGCTTCGGCAGTTTGTACGCTGCTGTCTTTGCCGACGTGGGTGTGTGTGTCATTGCCATTCTCAACGCCACCCGGGCGCTGAAAACGAAGTAAATAACCGTGCGGAGTGGTCTTCGCACGGTTATTTATTGATTATTTTTTGTTGCAGTTTGTGCAAAACTGTGATATACTGTAGTGAAACCCAACGTGGAGGCGTAAAGCAATGAAGAATCTCATTATGTTTGACTTAGACGGTACGCTGTGGGATGCCGCGCAAAGCGTAGCCGATTCGTGGAACGATATTTTGGCAAAGCGTGCGTGTGCGGAGCGCATTTCTGCCGATGAAATGCGCGGCTATATGGGGCGCACCATGGTGGAGATCGCCGATGGGCTGTTAGCGGCGCATCCGCAGGAGGAGCGTTTGGATATTCTGGAGGAGTGCTGCGTGTATTCCACCGGTTATCTGGCCATCCACGGCGGCGACCTGATGCCGCAACTGGAGCAAACGCTGACCGCACTTTCGGCGCGCTACGATCTGGCCATTGTCAGCAACTGTCAGAAAGGCTATATCGAGAGCTTTTTGGCATATCATCATCTGGAGCGGTATTTTGTGGATACCGAATGCTTTGGCAACACCGGTCTGCCCAAGGATGCCAGCATCCGTATTCTGCTGAGTCGTCACAGCTATGACAAAAGCATTTACGTCGGCGATACGCAGAAGGACTGCGATGCCGCCGAAAAAGCCGGTGTGCCGTTTGTGCACGCCGCCTACGGCTATGGCACCATCGATCACGTCGTACCGGCGCTCGCTTCGTTTGCCGAGCTGGAGGCCCGGGCAGAATCGCTGTTAAATGGCGTTCCGTTTTATCCGGCGGATATTCTTCTGCCAAAAGACGGTTTTGAGAAATGGGCGGTCATTGCATGCGATCAGTTCACCTCCGAGCCGGCGTATTGGCAGCAAACGGCCGAAATCGTGGGCGAAGCGCCTTCGGCCTTGAAGCTGGTATACCCCGAAGTATACCTGGAAAACGAGCCGGAAAAGCGCATTGCGGCAATCAACAGCGCCATGGCCGATTGTCTGGCAGATGAGCGTCTGCAGACCTATCCGGATGCGATGATCTACGTAGAGCGCACGCTGCCTGACGGCACGGTACGGCACGGATTGGTCGGCATGATCGATCTGGAATGCTATGCGTTTAAAAAAGAGGACGTCGCCGCCATCCGCGCCACCGAAGAATGGGTACCGGAGCGCATTCCGCCGCGTGTGGCTATCCGCACCGACGCACCGATGGAGCTACCGCACGTGCAGTTGCTCATCGACGATGCGCAAAAAACGGTCATTGAGCCGTTGGCAGATATTGAACTGCCATTGCTGTATGATTTCGAGCTGATGCAGGGCGGCGGTCACCTCCGCGGATGGTTGGTACCGCAGGAAAAGCAGACCGCCATCCTGCAAGCGATGGGACAGTTGGCAGATAGCTCTCCCCTGCTGTTTGCGGTGGGCGACGGCAATCATTCGCTCATCACCGCTAAAGCCTGCTATCAGCAAAATCCCAATCCCTTCAACCGCTATGCACTGGTCGAGGTGGTGAACATCCACGATCCTTCTATGGAATTTGAGCCGATCTACCGCGTGCTGTTCAACGTAGACGTGGCGGCGGTGATCGACGAAATGCAAACGGCGTTTGCCGCTGAAACCGGCATGCAGGCGGCGCAGAGCATCCAATGGATCTCGGGCGAGGACAGCGGTGAAATTGCTGTTCCCCATCCGGTACACCGACTAACGGTTGGCACGCTGCAGACCTTTATCGACGGTTTTATAAAAC
>JAFUPS010000022.1 GCA_017481085.1 Clostridia bacterium
AGATGTATTATTACGAGTTTTCGGATATTGGTGCGGCGGACCTGGATGCAACGCAGACGGTCACGCTGGGTGGTGTGACCTACGAGGTCAGCGTGCTGTCTATGGCTAAGCAGGTCATCGACGGCAACTACAAGGATTCGTTCAAGGATCTGATGAAGGCGATCACGCTGTATAACGATGCAGCCGAAGCGCTGCTGTAAGGAGGAGGGTGCTCAATGAAATGGTATGAGAAACCCGAGGTCACTCTCGTTCCGTTGACGGCGGTGCGTACGCTCCAGCTCAGCGGCGATCACGAGCCCGAATTGGGCGACGAGATCCCCGAAGACGACGAGACCGAACTCATGTAATAGCATATCCCATCCAAGAGGCGCACTTCCTTGCGAAGTGCGCCTCTGTTATTTTTCGTCGTTTTTTACAATTATATTTTCTGTCTATATACCGAGAATTCCTTGACGAAAAGGGGATTTTGTGATAAAATATTTGCAAATAATTGATAAAAAGGAGAGGTGCGGCTTTGCGAGCGGTATTCATTGACCGTGACGGCACGATGGGTGGCGCGGCGGCGCTGGAATTTCCCGATGAATACGTGCCGTATGAAGGCACGCCGGAAGCCTTCCGGCAGTTAAACGATGCCGGTTATGCACCCATGATCTTCACCAATCAGTCCTGCATTGCGCGCGGCAAGGACCGCGGCTACGACTTTGCGGCGGAGTTTCGCGGCATCGGCGCGGTCGATTGGTTTATCTGTCCGCACGATACCGGCGATGGCTGTGATTGCCGTAAACCGCAACCGGGGCTGCTGCGTCAAGCACAGCAAAAACACGGGTTGGACATGTCTGAGTGCTATGTGATCGGCGATCGCTGGAGCGATATGGTCGCCGGCGGTCGAATGGGTTGTAAGTTGATCTTAGTTTTGACCGGTCGGGGGCAGGATGCTCTTGGCTGTGACCGCGATAAATGGAGCGAATACCAGCCGGTCTACGTGGCCGATAATCTGAAGATGGCAGCCGATTGGCTATGCCGGAAGGGAGAGCGTGTATGAAAGGAAATACACAGCTTCGTCAGGAAAATATCCGTCGATTGCTGGGTGAGATCCGTGATCGGGCGCCTATTACCAAGCGTGAGCTACAGGATATCACCGGCTTTTCGTGGGGCAATATCTCGTTCATCACCAACCAGCTGTTGATCGAGCGCTACATTGTGCCGTCGGGCAAGCAGGAGACTTCGGTGGGGCGTAAGCCGGAGGAATACGATATCAACACCGCCGAAAACCTGATTATCGGTGTTGACTATCACTCGGGAGGCTTTGTGCTGGTCGTGACCGATCTGCGCGGTCGTCCGGTCTATTCCGACCGTCGCACTTTCCCTGAGCACGATATGCGGTTGCAAATGAACATTTTGTTTGATGCGATCGACAAAGCGATCGCCTCGTATTCAAAAGAGCTTATCCGCTATATTGCAGTCGGTATGCAGGGCGTGGTCGATCCGGAAAACGGTAAGGTGTTGCGATTGGGGCATCTGGTGGATGACAGTCCGTATCCGATCTGCGAAGTGTTGGAGCAACGCTATCAGCTTCCGGCCATGCTTATCCACGATCCGGACTGTGCGATGCGTGCGGAAATGAGTCACGGCGTACTGAAGAATAGCGGCGTGAGCACTGCCTTGTTGATCCGTTTGGAAAAGCGCGGTAGCGGTATGTCGATCATGATGAACAACCGTCTGTGTACCGGCTCTCACGGCCGTGCCGGCGAGATCGGGCGCATGCTCATTCCATATAACGGCGAATCCGGCTATACGTATCTGGATTGGCTGACACCGGAGGCCGGTATCTCGTATTTGTATCGGGAGCTGTCCGGTACGAATGCCGATGTTACCTACGATCAGGTAGCTGAGCTGGCGCGCAACGGCGATATTATCTGTATGGATATTTTCCACCGGCTGACGGTGGGTATCGGTATGGCGCTTATCAACGTCGTCAACCTGTTCAACCCGGAATGTGTGGTGTTGTTTGGCGATCTGCGGCAATATGCCGCTCTGTATATTGATACGTTGCTGGATCTGTTGGTCGAGTACGCCTACGATACGTCCGTGCGGTTGCTGTTGTCCGATCTGGATAACGATGCTGCTGCCGCCGGTGCGGCGCTATGGGCGGCCGACCGTGTTATGAACGAATTAACCTTTTCAGAGATGGGAGAATAACGAATATGGTCACTTGGGGTAACAATCAGTTTTACATCAACGGAGAGCCGCTGGAGATCCACGCCGGTTCTATCCACTATTTCCGTAGCCTGCCGGAGCGCTGGTACGAGCTGTTGCTTAAGCTCAAGCAGTGCGGCCTTAACACCGTCGAAACCTACTGTGCGTGGAACTTGCACGAGGAATACGAGGGCGAATTTAATTTCTCCGGCGCGCTGGACGTGGTGCGTTTTATCGAGATCGCGGAGGAGCTGGGATTGTACGTCATCGTGCGTCCCGGTCCGTATATCTGTGCGGAATGGGAGTTCGGTGCCCTGCCGGCATGGCTGCTCAAAGACGAAAGCATGCGCTTCCGCACAAATGAAGGTCCGTATCTGGAATATGTGCGCCGTTATTTTGACAAACTAATGCCGTTGCTGGTGCCGCATATGGAAACGCGTGGCGGCAACATCATCCTGTTTGCGGCGGAAAACGAGTACGGCTCGTTTGGCAACAGTACGCCGTATATGAACGCATGCGCTGATCTGATCCGCAGTTACGGCGTGGATGTGCCGATCTTCACCTCGGACGGCCATACGCGTGTGTTTATTGATGGCGGTCATGCGGACGATTGTCTGGTGGCGCTGGACTACGGCTACGACAACGGCGCACTATTGCCGGTGCACACCGCGGCGCTGGAGGCAGTACAGCCGGATGCGCCCTTCTTGCACATCGAGCACTGGATCGGCATGTTCGCGCATTGGGACGAGCCGTATCAGGGCTATCGCACCGATTACACCGCTTCGGAGGTGCGTAAGCATCTGGAGCGCGGCGCGAGCTTTAACCTGTATATGTTCCACGGTGGTACTAACTTCGGCTTTACCAACGGTGCCAATGACGGTGGCGCCGGATATCAGCCGGACGTGACCAGCTATGATTACGATGCGCCGCTGACCGAATGGGGCGAGATCACCCCCAAATATCTCGCTATTCAACAGGCGATGAGCGAGCATCTCGGGGTAGAGCTCCCCAAACCCGACCCGGTACCGTTGCAGGTGATCGGTGACGTGGCGCTGACCGAGGCGGCTCCGTTGTTTGCTAACCTCGATGTGCTGGGCGAGCGTCATACGTCGGCGGTGTTGCACGGCATGGAATATTACGGCCAGAACTACGGCTACATTTTGTACCGTACACAACTGACTACCAAGGAACCGTTGGATAAGCTGGTATTCTCCGGCTTGGCCGACCGTGTGCATGCTTACCACAATGGCGTGTATCTCGGCACGGTCTATCGCAACGATGCCGAGCAATTCCTCGACGTGCGCGGTCGACTGCAGGGCGGCGGCACGCTGGAGCTGCTGGTGGAAAACATGGGCCGCATCAATTTTGGCCCGTGGATGGATCGTGGCGACCGCAAGGGCATTC
>JAFUPS010000199.1 GCA_017481085.1 Clostridia bacterium
AAAATGAAAGAATATAATAAATCTAATATCCCTATTGCAAAAACTTTAAGAAAAAATATGACACCGTGGGAACGAAAACTTTGGTATGAGTTTTTAAGATATTACCCTGTAAGGTTTCAAAGACAAAAAGCTATTGGAAATTATATAGCAGATTTCTATTGTGCAAAAGCAAGACTTGTTGTTGAACTTGACGGTAGCGGTCATTATACCCCAGAGCAAATAGAAAAAGACAAAGTTAGAACGAAAGAGTTAGAGGGTATGAATTTAACAATTTTAAGGACTTGTGATTTGGATATTGACCGAAATTTTAGAGGTGTATGCGAATATATAGACTTGACTGTTAAAAACTCTCTCCCTCAGTCTTTTGCTTCGCAAAATCCAGCTCCCTCGTCAGAGGGAGCCAAGGGCGATTTGTCTCCAACTTGACACAAGCATATAATGCACCCAAAGCAGCAAAGACCGCAAAGGCATCATATTGCGTAGTGGACACAACATTTCATCATTGTGAAAAAGACGGTTTTCGTGCTATAATACGGCTAAAGCGACGATTGACACGCTTTGAAACGGTCAAAGGAGATGAGCTTTATGTTTGATATTTTTTCGCTGCCCGATGTCAAGATGCCCGAAGGGTTTTTGTGGGGCGCCGGTTACGCGGGGCATCAGGTAGAGGGGAATAATATCCACTCGCAGAACTGGGCCTATGAGCAAGCCGGTCAAACCAAGGAAAAATCCGGTATGGCCTGCAACAGTTATGAGCTTTGGGAAAAGGACGTGGAGATCGCGCAGGAATGCGGCCTGCAAGCCTTCCGCACGTCGGTGGAGTGGAGCCGGGTAGAGCCACATGAAGGCGAGTTCTGCCAAGAAGCGGTCGACCACTACATCCGGTTTTTTGCCGCCCTCAAGGAACAGGGAATTCAGGTCTTTGCCACGATGGTGCATTTTACCGTGCCGCTGTGGTTTGAAGAAAAAGGCAGCTTTAAAAACCTTGATAATTTAAAATACTTCGAACGTTATCTGGAGTTCCTCGTTCCGCAGATCGCTCCTTACGTGGATTTTTGGAACGTCTTCAACGAATTCAACCTGCAATCGCCCGAAGCTAAGCTGGGCACGCTCCATTATCATGCCTTGGGCTATCACGTTATCAAAAAGTATTCCAACGGCCCCGTCAGCTCTGCTCACGCGTTGGTGCACTACGTGCCCAAGCGCCCGTGCGATCGGTTTGACCGCACGATGGCAGCGTATAACGATATCTGCAACCACGAGTTTTTCTTCCATGCCATCCGCACCGGCGAGATCGTGTATCCCCATCGGGATGCGACCTATTGCCCCGAACTGAAAGGCGCTGTCGATTTTTGGTCGGTCAATACCTACGTGCGTGATATGGTGGATGCAAGACGTCAGTGGACCGGCGGCACGCGTTACGATTTTACGAGCATGAAGATGATCGATCAGGATTTCTATCTGGAAGAGTTCAACCCCGAGTGCATCCTTGCCAATCTCGGACGCCTGCACGATAAGCCGATCTACATTTCCGAAAACGGCATTGCCTGTAAAGACGACCGCTTCCGCATCGTCTATATTGCTGAGTATCTGTCCGCTATTCAGGAGGCGATCCGCCAAGGCGCCGACGTCAAGGGATATTTGTATTGGTCCATGCTGGACAATTACGAATGGGGCAGCTTTACGCCTACGTTTGGCCTTTACGGTGTCGATCGGCAAACGTTTGAGCGCACGGCCAAGCCGAGTGCAGCATTCTATCGCGAGATCATCGAGAACAACGGCCTCACGGCTGAGATCATCCGCAAGCACCTGAAGGAAATGCCCTCGCTTGCCTTTTGAGCACGGCCGTTCATATTACAAAACCAAACCAGCCCTTGGCGCTTGCTCGCCAAGGGCTTTCGTTTATTTCGCTGTCAGATGCACCAGGTGGGCGACACCCGGGATGCTTTCGCCCTGCTGATTGGTGGTGGGGGACATGAGCGCACCGGTGCTCAAAATCAGCATATCGTTGATCTCGCCGGCCTCCATGCGCTTGAGCAGGTGGCCGCACAGCACACCGGCCGAGCAACCGCAGCCGGAGCCACCGGCGTGTACGTCCTGTGTGTCGCGGTCGTAGATCATCAGTCCACAGTCGCGGTGACGGTCGGCAAGCTCCACGCCGTCGGCCAGCAGCAGCTCGGCCAGCAGCCGACTACCCACCAGCCCGAGGTCGCCGGTCACCACCATATCGTAGTCGGTCGGTTGCGAGCCGGTATCGCGGAAATATCGCAACAGCGTATCGGCGGCGGCCGGTGCCATGCAGGCACCCATGTTGTTGATATCGGTCATGCCCTTATCCACAATACGCCCGGGACATACGTCCGCCACACGCACCTTGCCGTCACCCACGCCCACGATGGCCGCGCCCGAAGCGGTTGCCGTCCATTGCGCGGTGGGTGCACGCTGGCCGCCGTATTCCAACGGATAACGGAACTGTCGCTCGGCCGAGCAGAAGTGCGACGAAGTCACCGCACCGCAACGCTCAGCACCGCCACCATCAATAAACACGGATGCCACCATCAGCGACTCGGTCATGGTGGAGCAGGCACCGTATAATCCCACTACCGGCACACCGAGATTGCGCAGGTGATAGTGTGAGGCCACGCATTGATTGAGCAGGTCGCCGGCAAACAGACAGTGCAGTGCCTCCGGCTCGATACCGGCGTTTTGCATCGCTCGCGAAAGCGCCTCGCGTTGTAGCGCGCTTTCGGCTTTTTCCCACGAATCCTCGCCCATGCTGGAATCCAAAAACAGTGCGTCAAAATCCGCGGCCAGCGGCCCTTCGCTTTCCTTTCGACACCCCACAGCGGCGTGCCCCAGAATATGCACACGGTCTCCCAACGCAATCACGCTGTCGCCCAAACGCTTTGCCATATAAGACGCCTCCTTTACTGTTTTAGTATTTGCACCCGGCAAGGGAATATGCGCAGTATAGAAAGCGCAATGTATAAAAGTGAAAAAAATGTTGACAAATGTTTTTTGACTATGCTATACTGAATCATCAAATCTTTTTGATAATCTAAATTTGGGGGTTTACCACTATGGCTACTTTGGAAGAACTGTTGCAGAATTACGTCAATGCGGATTACGAGACGCTGATTGCCCTGGGCAAAGATGCGTTTGTGAAGCTGTGGCCGGCTTGCAAGGCTGTCGATGAGGAGCACAACGGCTTCTTCATGATGACCAGCATCCTGCTGTCCGCTGTCGGTGCTGACGGCGTTCTGACTGCGAAGGAGAAGAGCTTCATCAGCGAAGTGATGGGTCTGGATGATGAGCAGATCAACACCCTGATCGGTATGTACAACCCGGCTGCTGCCGACCTGGTCGATAGCTTTGCTGACAAAATGCCGACCGAGATCAAGACGGCTGTCCTGCAGTACGTCACCGCTGTCGCCGCGATCGACGAGAAGATCAGCTGCGAAGAGACGGCGTTCATCCGCAAGATCCTGGCCTAAAAACAATAAAAAAAGAAGTCTGCACCGGCAGACTTCTTTTTTTATGCAAAATATGCTTGCGGAAGAAGCGGATAACCGCCGATCTCAAACAGACAGTCCCGATTGCGAAGAATGCGCACCAGCTCGGTCCCATTGGTCGGCAACACGCGCGTGCGCAGAGCGGCGATGCCCTCATGCCCGGGATCGTGCAGATCGGTGCCGAGCGTCACCACCGGCATGGGCTGCTCGGCGGTATACCGCGCCGCCACGCCTACACGGGAATTGTGGTGAGGATGCAAATTCATCATCTCAATGCCGTCTAAATGCTCCGGCGAGATCAGCGTCATGCCGTTCCGAAACGGATGTGCTTGCAAAATCAGCCGATCCTCGTTGGCGTATTCACGGTAGAAGGCCTCAATACCCATATCCAGCCGGGGGAAGGTCTCACGCAGAAACGCCTCGTCCACACCGTAAACGAGATAGTCATTCATGTTTTCGGTAAAGCGGAATTCGGCGCCCAGCAACATCTGCAGCCCCAGCTTTTCGCCCTCGTCGGTGGCAATGCGGAAATCCTCCAGATAGGTCGCTACCGGGTCGTCTGCGTGCGCATAAGGGCCGTCGCTGTAGAAGTGATTGGCGATAACAACGGCATCGTAGCCCTTTGCTTTGAGGCGTTGCACCATCTCGCGCGGTGGGATGTGGCTGCAGCCGGAGCACGGGCTGGTGTGTGCGTGAAGCTCGATTTTATAGGCATACCCGGACAGATATTCCCGCACCGCTTCGGGGATGACGTGTTGCATAGTGACCGCTTCCTTTCTCTTATGGTATACATTAACAGAAATCCACCGAGATGTCAATCTATTGACTTTGTCGTTTGCGACCGCTATAATGGTTTTGTCGAACTGCTACAAAAGGAGATGCACTTATGGAAAAATATGCGTGGAAAGCTCTCATCAAAGACGGCTGCCTGGATGAGTATATTCGTCGGCACGACAATTTGCCGGAGGATATGAAGAACTTGCTGCATGAGGCCGGTATTTGCAACTACACCATTTGGAACGTGGGCAACGAGCTGTTTGGGTATTACGAGTGCAAAAACGGCATCGAATTTGCCGCCAACGTGCAAAGCGGCAGCCCCATCGTGCAGCGGTGGGACGAATATATGTCGGATATTCTGATTATGGAAAAAGACCCGAACACCGGCGCACAACCGCTGTTGCGGCAGGTATTTTCATTTGATTAAAACAAAAAGGCTTGACCGGGAGGTCAAGCCTTTTTACATTAGCGGATGTCGTAAACCGAGCGCAGCGTGATGCTCTGGGGGTCGCCCTCCACAATACGCACGGTCCTGCTGCCGGCTTCCATATCGAAATAGTTGTCGCTGAGGATGAAATCGCTG
>JAFUPS010000200.1 GCA_017481085.1 Clostridia bacterium
AACAGCAGTATGCCGAGCTGATCGGCGTGGTTGCCGCGGCGTTGGCGATCGGCGCTACGCTGTATCTGTTGGATAGTGCATGGGGCTTTGGTACCGACGAATTGGCCGCGCCGCAGGCGACGCTGATGAAGATGGTCATCGAGGGCATTATGGGCGGCAATCTGCCGTGGGGACTTATCTTTATCGGTGCGATCCTGGCGGTCGTAGCGGAAATCATCGGCATTCCTGTGCTTCCGTTTGCCATCGGCTTGTATCTGCCGGTACAGCTCAATGCCTGCATTATGGTTGGCGGTCTGGTGCGCTTGTTCTTTGATAAAATGAAGGATGGCGACCGTAAGCAGAAGGTGACCAGCAATGGCATCCTGTTCTGCTCCGGCATGATCGCCGGCGAGGGCTTGGTCGGTATTTTACTGGCTGTGCTGGCGGTATTTAACGTTGGCTCGCTGCTCGATCTGTCCGGCGTGCTCAATCTGCCGCCGTGGGCATCCACCATCGGTAGCCTGCTGATGCTGGCACTGGTCATCGTGGTATTGCTGAGATTTAGTTTGTGGAAGAAAGAGAAAACGGCGGATAAATGAGATGAAAAAGAAGATCGTTATCCCCGAAAACTATCTCACACGCGTTCCGGCGCGTCCATCGGCTCTTCGTTGGGAGACCGCCGAAAGCGGCACGGTCACGCTACTGGTGGAAAACACCGGCTGGGCCAACCGCCTGGCACAGAAGCTGTTTGACCGTCCGCGGTTTACGCGCGTTGATCTGGATACCATGGGCAGTTTTATTTGGCCGTTGATGGACGGTCGGATGACCATTACCGAAATCGGCAAGCTGGTCGATGAGCGCTTCGGTGAGGAAGCTTATCCATTGTATGAGCGCCTGGCCCGCTACTTTCAGATTTTAGATAGCTACCATTTTATTGAGTGGAAATAATCAACACCCCGGTCAGCCGACCAATGTCATTAAGTTAGCCGTCATTGCGAGGGAGCATAGCGACCGTGGCAATCCGTGATCTTTAAGAACGGATTCTCACGTCGGGCTACGCCCTCCTCAGAATGACCCCCTTTCTTATCCGAATGACATTGGTCGACCGACGGGGTGTTTTTTGCTGTTTTTGGCAGGCATATTGTCAAGTCCTCCTGTTTATGATAAAGGCAGGAGGGATGATTATGAAAAAATGGATAGCGCTGGCGGTGGCGGTGCTCTTGCTGCTTACCGCCTGTAACCGCCGAGAGCCGACTCCGCAAACGCCGGTATCTACCACCACGACGACCACGCAAGCAGAGGAACCGCTTTCGGTTGTGGGCGATTGGCAGATTTCCTTGCCGGTCGACGGTTTGCTGGATACCGCGGCCGCCCACGCACCGTCGCTTTCGTTGTTGGGGGATGGCAACGTCACACTGCTGCGCACGGCCCAGCCGTTTGTAGAGCATCTGAACACGTCCGCTACGTTGCTGACAACGCTGACTCTGCGCGAGGACGGCACCGGTCAACTGCTCATCACCAAAGACGCCATGCGTCAAACCACCGCCACGGTAGCCGGCGAGTACAATCCGTTGCTCAAAAACGTGGTGGGGGAGATGGTAGAAGGTTTTCTGCCGGAGGACATTACCGCCGATATGACCTACACGTTGCACGATACCACGCTGACAGTGTCCTACGTCGGCGATCAAAACACCGCGGTGGTGTTTTTAGCTGAACACGACCGTCTGCTGGTAACCGGCGTGCTCAGCAATGCGTTGTCGGAGGAGGACCGTGCCGGACTGGAGAAACTGCTGCGTGCCGCGAAAATTGTCAGAAAGTAACAAGTGTCTTTTTTGTAAAAGATTTGACATTGTCTGTCCTGTCTGTTATAATACTTGTGTATAACCCTAGAATATGCAGAGGAATCTCTACAGATAGGAAGCGAAAAGACATATGTCGATTTTGCGTGTTGACAAACGAAAAATTATATTGTGTGGCATAGATGCGCTGATCAGCCTGGCGGTCATTATTGCCATTCAGCTGGTCATTATGTGGTTCAATCCCGGATCGATCATGTTGGATGGCAAGGCTTTTTCCGCCTCTACCTGGCTGTCTACCGTCATCACCATTGTCGTGATTGTGCTGGTGCGCTGGCTGATCGGGCTGTACGATTCGGTGTGGCGGTATGCCGGTGTCGGCACATACCTGCGTATGGTAATGTCCGATTTTTTGGCGGGCATTTTGCTGATCGCTATTTCCGCCATCCCGAGCATCGGTTTCGGCTTTGCGGTCACACTGGTTGCCGTGCTCATGTCCTGCTTGCTGTCACTGGTGGCGCGCTTCGTGTATCAGTTTGTTTACGCGCGCTACAAAACACGTGAGGATAAGCACGCAAACAGTGATAACCACCGCATCAATATTGCCATTGTCGGCGCCGGTAATATCGGTGCGTCGCTGGCCGAGGAGCTGTTGCGCAATCCACAGGCGCATTATCGCCCGGTGTTCTTTGTGGACATTGATAAGGAAAAGGCCGGCCGTCAGCTCAATGGATTGCCGATCTATCTGGAAGACGACGATATTGTCGATCGTATTAAGCAATCGCCGGTGCAGGAGGTCGTTATCGCTTTGCCGGATCTGAGCGGTGAGGCGAAGGAAGCGCTGTATAACCGCTATCGCGAGACCGGCTGCAAGATCAAGCTGTTTGACTATCCGGTCGGTAGCCGTGGTGAATCCAAGCGTCAGCTGCGTGAGTTTAACATTGAAGACGTGCTGTTCCGCGATCCCATTCATTTTGATAATCACAAATCGCTGGAATATTATCGCGACAAGACGGTGCTGGTCACGGGTGGCGGCGGCTCTATCGGTAGTGAGCTTTGCCGTCAGATCGCCGCGATGCAACCCAAGCGTCTGGTTATTTTCGACATTTACGAAAATAACGCGTACGACATTCAGCAGGAGCTGGTGCGCCGCTATGGTGCAGAGCTTCAGCTGGATGTGCTCATTGGCTCTGTGCGTGATATTGAACGTCTGGAACAGGTGTTTGATACCTATCGTCCGGACGTGGTGCTTCACGCCGCTGCGCATAAGCACGTGCCGCTGATGGAGAAGAGTCCGGCGGAGGTTATCAAGAATAACGTCCTCGGCACCTATAACACCGCCAATATGGCCGAGAAATACGGCGTAAAGAAATTTGTGCTTATCTCGACCGATAAGGCCGTCAACCCCACCAACGTAATGGGTGCATCCAAGCGTCTGTGCGAGATGATCGTCGGTTGCCGCCACAATAGCGATACGCGGTTTGTGGCGGTGCGATTTGGCAACGTGCTCGGCTCCAATGGCTCGGTCATTCCGCTGTTCAAGCGGCAGATTGCCGAAGGCGGTCCGCTGACCATTACGGATAAGCGCATCATCCGCTATTTCATGACCATTCCGGAGGCCGCCTGTCTGGTGCTGGAGGCCGGCTCCATTGCCAAGCGCGGCGAGCTGTTCGTGCTGGATATGGGCAAGCCGATCCATATCTACGATCTGGCGCGCAATATGATCCAGATGTCCGGGCTGGTGCCGGATGTGGATATCGAGATCCGCGAGATCGGTTTGCGCCCGGGTGAAAAGCTGTATGAGGAGCTGCTCATTCAGACCGAGCATTTGGAGCGCACCGAAAACTCGCTCATCTTCATCGAAAAGGAAGAGCCGCTTGGCCGCGAGGAAGTGGAGGCCAAACTCGCCATCCTGCAAAAGGCATTGCGCAATCCCTCGCCGGAGTCGGTCAAGGCCGCTATGCACAAGACGGTCCCGACCTTCTATACGCCCGAGGAGATCAACAAAACGGCAGAAACCGCTCGTGAAATGCAAGAGGCCAATGCTTGATCTACAAGCCCTCACAGGAAAAACTGTGAGGGCTTTTTTGCGCTCATACGATAAGAATGCGCTCAAGCCACTCTTGACAGAACAAGGGAAATTTTGTATACTAAAATTATCAATTCTTGATAATTTTGGGAGCTGTTTATGATACGTTCGTTGCTACATATACTGCCTGTTTTGCTTGTCATCGGGTTGTTGCTTAGTACGTTTGGCTGTGCCGCCGGCTCGGGCAAGCCGTCCGATGCGACAACGAAACGGCCGGTCATCCATATAGGGGAAAAGACGACCACGACCGAAGGAGAAGGCATAGCCACCACGACCTTACCGGCAGAAATTACCGGTACCACAACGGTAGGTCAGCAGACAGGGGGCAAGACTATGATTTTCGATAAGAATAATCGCTTACAACCGGTGATTTTGTTACCGTATGGCGCGGATGCCAACGAAAGCTTTGCGGCGGAGGAATTGCAATATTTCGTTCAGCAAGCCACCGGTCATAAACCGACTGTCACTACCGAGGGAAGTGCCGTTTTTTCCGGTCTGCAGGCAAAAAACGCCGCGTTTATCAGTGTTGGTCATACGTCGCTGGCGGTGAATGCCGGTGCCGTTCCGACATATGCCGCCGTTAAGGAAAACGGCTTTAAGCTGAGTGCAGACAGTCGTCATCTGTACGTGTGCGGCGCGGATTCCATTGGTACGCGTAACGGTGTGTATGAGCTGTTGCATATCTTGGTCGGGTACGAGTGCTATGCTTCGGACGAAATTGCCGTCAAGGCTCCCGGCGCCCTTTCGTTGGAAAGCGTTAAAACCGCCATTCAAAGCGGCCAGACCTCCGCTGGCGGAATATACGTGCCCAGCTTCAACTGGCGCGAGGCAAATGCCGGTGAGTTTTTCCATGCTGCCACTGCCGGCAGCGCTGCTCATACGACCGAAGAGGGCACCAAGGCAATTTACCGTTTTCGCTTTAACCGTACCGAGGAGATCTACTTCTTCGGTCATAATACGCACAACACCTTCACGGTCTTAGATCCGGCCGATTACGGCTGGAACGACAAAACCGGCACGTGGTCGTCTACGGCTCATCGGACGTGGTTTTCCCACAAGAGCGATGGCACGACGGTGACTACACGCTATTCGACGACGCGCATCGAGCCGTCACAGCTATGCTACTCCAATCAACAGATGAAAGAGACGTATATCCAGCGCTTGCTGCAGCGATTTGATGCCGCCGGTACTGTGCCGTCCTGCTTTTTGTTGGGTATGGAGGATAACGTGGAATGGTGCCAATGCGACGCTTGTAGCAAAAGTACGCCGTCGTTGCTGGCGTTGCGCTTTGCCAACGATGTGGCATTGGCTATTGACGATTGGTGCCGGAAGAAAGACCGCGATCCCATCAAAACGGTGTTTTTCGCCTATTATGCTACCGAAACACCGCCGGCCAAGAGCGCGGTCAATTTCTCCCTAAGCCCCAATCTCAGCGTGATGTACGCACCGATTCGCTCGAATTTCTACACACCCTTGACAAGCAACGATACCGCGCAGATTAAAAGATGGACGGCAATCGTAGGAGACGGTGCCCATGCATGGCTGTACAGTCTTTACACCAAGACGGGGTTGATGCTGTTTGATAGCTTTGGTTCTATGCGCAAAAACTATCAATCGCTCAAAGCGCTGGGGTTTGATGGGTTGCTGGATCAGACCGACCATTATCAGCCGGTGCAGGTGGCGTTCGGTGCTTTTAAAACCTACGTCATGAGCAAGCTGCAATGGGACCTCGATTTTGTCGATCCGTCGAATAAAACGGCGTGGGATCGGGTGACGGCGGATTTCTTCGATGCCTATTACGGCTCGGCCAGCGGTACCATGCAGGAGATATTCCGTAAACTGCGTAGCAAGTATCAGTCGCTGGGTAGCTCGATCGGCGTTATCTGGACCGATATGAATGACTCCCGGTATTGGACACAAGCCGAGCTGCAGGAATATATGGATCTGCTCAATAAAGCCTACGGTCAGGTGTCGGATACGCAAACGCGCGAACGCATCATGCGCGAAAGTTTGGGTTTTCGTGCCATTTTGCTATCGCATAAGACGTACCGCCCGGCTACGATGACGTGGAACGGTGCGGCGGATACCAAGGAAAGCTGGCGGGCAGAGTGCAAACGCCTCGGTGTCACGTATTACAGCGAGGGTGTCACCGTTGATAAATGGTAAAGGGAAAGAACTTGTCAATTGGCAAGTTCTTTCTTTTTGCGAAACGATGTTGAATTGTGTCGAAATCCATGCTATAGTAGATGTAGAAACCACAGAGGAGGGGCTAGGATGAAACGATGGGCAACCTGGTTGCTGGCGGTGATTCTGCTGTTGTCTGCCTGTAACGATCATGCAGGTGAGGAGCCAACGAGAATTCCCACCGGTACCACAACCTCTGCCACGACCGTAACGACCACAACAACCACGACCACCACGACGGCGACTGCGTCTACGACCACCACGACGGTTAAGCCTACGACCACCACGACCGCCAAAACGCTACCGCCGGTGACGTTCGACGTCACCGATCCGGAGAATACGCGTGGCCTCAGCACCGAGCGCATCGACTTCAGCTTCGGCGCGGCGAAGGGTGGCAAACCGCATAGTGTGACGGTCAATAATCAGCAGCGGTACGATACATCCGGCACCAATACGCTGGCGTGGGATAACAAGTCGGGCGACAAGGTGTTATACCTTACGTTCGAGTGTGGGTATGAGTACGGCAACCTCACCTCGGTGATGTTGGATACGCTGAAGGAGAAGCGTGTTCCGGGGGCGTTTTTCTGTACGCTGCACTATTTAAAGACCGCTCCTGAGGTGGTGGTGCGCATGATAAACGAGGGGCATATTGTGGGAAATCACAGCAAAAGCCACCCCTCCGATTGCGCCGCCCTATCGCGCACGGCGTTGGCCGAAGAGGTGCTGGGGGTACATAATCATCTCCGCACCAAGTTTGGCTACGACGCTAAGTATTGGCGTTTCCCTGCCGGCGTACACTCCGAAAACGCCTTGGAGCTGGTTGACAGCGTTGGTTACCGCTCGGTATTTTGGTCGATCGCACACACCGACTGGGATCCGAAAAATCAACCGGGAGAGGAAAAATCCTTCCAAACGGTAACCGAGCGCCTGCACCCCGGTGCGGTGATCCTGTTGCATACCACTTCGCCGGATAACGCCGCTATCCTAGGACGGTTTATCGACTATGCCCGTGCCGAAGGCTACACCTTCCGCAGTTTGGATGACTATGAATATTGGAAATAACTAACCGTAGCCGCATTCTCCGACGCGCATGTGTAGGGGAGGGCCTCCGTGCTCTTCCGAAAAACCTTTGTCCGTCATTCTGAGTAGGGAGCGACGCCCTCGTCGCTCCGTCGGCGAAGAATCCGTCTAAGCCAGAGGGTGTCAGCCGTAGGCTGACGGATGAGGTGATAAACGCCCTACTCGAGGCTCCCGTTGCTCTTAGCCTAATATTTCCAAAAATTACCAATATAGAAATAAAAGAACAGCCTCTCACGTGTGGGAGAGGCTGTTCTTTTATACATCCTGTTCTGCCAGGAAGGCTTCGGTTTCGCGGAGGATCTGCTTGTCGTTTTCGTGGCCGATCGTGTTGAGCGCTTCCTCATAGGGGACCAGCTTATATTCCCGGATCTCCATCGAGGGCGCTATCTTGGCCGTCGGTGGAAAGTACCCCAAAAACAGCGTTACCTGCTTTTGCGTATGCGCCTTGCACTGGTAGCGATTGGTGCGTGTAAAGCCTTCCACCAACGTCACGTCTGTGAGGCCGGTCTCTTCCAGAATTTCACGCCGAGCGGTTTCTTCATCTGTTTCCGTGTTTTCTACGTGACCTTTCGGAAAACCGTAGTACCCGGAACGGT